>QBLP01000001.1 GCA_003070825.1 Halanaerobium sp.
TCTGATCACTCTGAGCCTTTATTTCTTCCCACTTTTCTTCTGCAATCATATCTTTAGCTGTTGGATATAGAATATTATTTTCTTTAAAGATATGGTCCCTTAAAGTAACCACAACATACTCTGAATGCATCTTTAATTCTTCTTTAAACCGATCAAAGTTCATCTCAGCAGCATTTTCTGCCAGCTTCATTATTTCTTCCTTGTGGGGCCAGAGATCATCGTGCTCCATCCGCATAATTCTGGTTGGCCCTGTTACTCCGCCTTTATCCACCTCAGGGAAAAGAGTTTCTTCTTCTCTGGTGTGGTGTTTTTCTGTATCCAGCAATTTAGTTCCGATCTCTTTTAATTCCTCAAATAGAGGGTTATCTGCCTCAAATTTATTTAGCTTTTGAATTTCTGCATTTAATTCATCCAAACGATCTAATATTTTCAGAATTTCTTCATGTTCAGAAATTAAAGTACTTAAAGGATGGCCAACTGGAACATTAGCCTTCAATGCCTTTAATTCCTCTGCCATCGCTTCAATATGAGCAGTACAGAGGTGTCTTAATTCAGTTTCTTCTAAACCATCATTTATTAATTCCTGTTCAGCTTCAGATAATTCTTTAGCACTAATGCTGTTTATTAACTCCTGGGCCTCTTTTTTTACCTTTTCAGTTGCCTCACCACTATTTAGTCTTTCTAAAAGATTCTTAAGTTCTTCTTTTCTTGTTTCTGCAGTCATTGTACTGCCTCCTTATATTAATTATATTTAAACTTGAGTAATTTACTATGTTTTAATTATGACATTAATTTTAAGGCAGTACTATGACATATATCACATAAATCATTATATTTTAAAATTAATTTACTGCTGTCTGCTGAGTTTAGGCTTTAAGATTAAGTTTTAAAATTAATGACTGCAATAAAAAAAGACCTGCCTACATAATGCAGACAGATCTCTAATAGGCATATTTACATTTTTGTCCAGGTACCCGGTACCCTCCTGGTTTTACTCACCAGCCATGATTGCGGCAACATCTTCTTTAACATCACCGGTTGGCTTAATATCAAACTTATCAACCAATACATTAAGCACATTTTCGGAAACAAATGCTGGCAGTGTGGGTCCAAGACGGATTCCTTTGACTCCTAAGGATAGCAGTGCAAGTAATACTGCTACAGCTTTCTGCTCATACCAGGCAATATCATAAGAAATTGGGAGGTCATTAATATCATCCACTCCCATAGCTTCTTTCAGCTGTAAAGCAATATAAGCTAAGGAATAAGAGTCATTACACTGACCTGCATCTAATACTCTTGGGATGCCACCGATATCTCCCAGGTCAAGCTTGTTGTAGCGGTACTTAGCACAGCCAGCTGTTAGAATTACAGCATCTTCTGGTAATTCTTTAGCTACATCTGTAAAGTACTCTCTATCTTTAAAGCGGCCGTCACAACCACCCATTACTACAAAGCGGCCGATATCTCCATTTTCAACAGCTTCAATCACCTTGTCAGCAACGCTCATTACTGTATTACGAGCATAACCACCAGGGATTGTACCTTCTTCTAACTGAACTGGAGAATCACATGTTTTAGCCATTTCGATCAGCTCGGAGAAGTCTTTGCTTTCTCCTTCTTTACGGTCAGGAATATGAGTAACCTCAGGATATCCTGCCATACCTGTTGTAAAGATCCGATCCTTATATGAATCTTTAACAGGGGTAATACAGTTTGTTGTCATCAGGATTGGACCATTAAATGATTCAAATTCCTTATCCTGGTGCCACCATGAGTTACCATAGTTACCAACAAAGTGATCATACTTTTTGAAAGCCGGATAGGAGTTAGCAGGCAGCATTTCACTGTGAGTATAAACATCTACTCCAGTACCTTCTGTCTGCTCTAATAACTCTTCCATATCTTTTAAGTCGTGACCACTGATTAGAATACCGGGGTTATCGCGAACACCAATATTTACATCAGTTGGCTCTGGGTGACCATAAGTAGAAGTATTAGCTTCATCTAAGAGAGCCATTGTTTCTACAGCCATCTCACCGGTTTCCATAACTAAACCTACAAGATCATCAACACTCATGCTGTCATCTGTTGTAGCAGCAAGACATTTTTGAGTAAATCTATCAATTTCTTCTTTATGCTTACCTAAAACTCTTGCGTGGTCACCGTAAGCTGCAATACCTTTAAGACCGTATGTAGCAAGCTCACGTAATGATCTAACATCAACATCTTCAGTTTCTAGAACCCCAACATCAGTACCCTTATCATAATAATCGCTTACATCATCACTATACCAGGTAGCATGTTCAGGTAACTCACCACTAAATTCTTCACCGTGATTTTCTTTATATGCTTTTTCAAATTCAGCCTTAACTTCATCTCTTAAAGCAAAAGATTCTTCAATTAAATCTTCAAATCTTTCAGCATCAAAGTTAGCATTAGTAATTGTGGCAAAAAGACCTTCCATAATAAATGGTGCAGTCTTATCTGACAGGTCAACACCCTCAGCCTTAGCTTTTTCTGCATAAACAGAAATACCTTTGAGAACAAATACTAATAAATCCTGTAGATTAGCAACATCTGCATCCTTACCACAGACACCTCTTACAGTACAGCCTTCATTCTTTGCTGTTTCCTGACACTGATAACAAAACATGGACATAAATTATTCCTCCCTTGAAATAAATATATTCTGCAGTTTATGTAATTTATTTTCTGCAGTTGAAATTAAATTTGAATTACAAGTGCTTTACTCAAGTATTATTATATAACTTTGAATATATTCTTCTATGATATAAGTCACAGAAGAAAAATTTTCTTAACAAAAACACCTGCAGCAGGAATAACTTAAACTTACACTTACAATTATCTATCTAGCTTTACAATTGAATCAAATTGACTGAATTCGATACAATTAATCTCAGCAAATAATAATCTTTTAATGCAAAATCTATTTAAATTCCGGCTGCAGGTATTGTTGAAAATATTTTATTAGTTATCTAAATTGTTATTTTAATAATCTTCTAAGTGATACCACTCAGCATCTTCTAACCAGGTATTAGGACGATCTACCATTTCGGTAATATTATCCATGATTTTTTCGTGCTTCTTTTCTTCTTCTGCCAGACGCTTAAAGGTCTTTTTGACAAGCTCAGAATCTGATTCTTCCGCTTTTTCGGTATAGAATTCATAACTCTTTCTTTCTAAATCAATTGCCTTTTTATAAACATCTACCTGTTCTTCCGGCATTACATCATCACCAGTAGGCATATTATCAGCAATTTTATCAAAGGCTTCCTTGGCTTTAGGCAGAATTCCGGACTCTACTTCGTCAACCTCTTTGTTTTCTTTTAACTGGCGCACAATATTTTCATGCTTTTTTTCTTCCTCTGCCAGTTCTAAAAATACCTTTTTTAAATCCTCATGACTGGTATTGGCTGCACACTCTTCGTAAAACTCACGATTTTCAATTTCAAAGTCAATAGCAAAATCATAAATATTCATAATTATAAGCCTCCTTAAATATTTTTATCTCCATTTTATTTTCTCCATCTTACTGGACAATTAATTTTTATTCAGAATTAAATCAGCTTCTTATTTGAATTCATCAATTAAGAATTTCAGATCATCAACTTCAACATCACGCTCAACTAAGGCTTTATCCTCTAAGTAAGGCATTCGATCCCTGAAGGTCGGCTTTTCTTCTCTGTAGATAATTCCAATTGGAATTTTATCTCCAAATTCCTGAGCTACCTTCATTGCAGCTGCGTGGTCAGTTGGATCATGATCTTCTAATTTATAGACTCGTTTATTGTACCACTGATAGGTATTAATTTTATTAAAGGAAACACAGGGCTGGAAAATATCAATTAAAGCATAACCCTTGTGCTTTTTAGCTTCTCGAATCATTTCTTTAAGGTGCTCCCGGTCACCAACACTACTGCGGGCAACAAAGCTGGCCTTCATTCCAACTGCAAATTGAACTGGATTTAAGGGCTCAGCGTTAACTCCATGAGTCTGAACTGGAGTTCTCAGCTCCGGCACACTTGTTGGAGAAGCCTGGCCTTTGGTTAAACCATAAATCTGGTTATCGTGGACCAGATGAATAATATCCGGATTCCTTCTTATATTGTGCAAAATATGATTTCCACCCTCACCATAACTACAGCCATCTCCAGATTCAACAATTACTGTCATCTTAGGATTGGCAACTCTCATTCCGATTGCAGGTGGTAGTGAGCGTCCGTGCAGTCCATTGAAACCATTAACTTTAATATAATGAGGCATCTTAGCTGCCTGTCCGATTCCGGTATACATTGTAACTTCTTCCGGTTTTAAATCCATCTCAGCTAAAGCATCAGCCAGAGCGGTTCTTAAAGGAAAGTTACCACAGCCCGGACACCAGGCAGTTTCGCGGTCAGCTTGATAAATATTTTTATCTACCATTATTTACTCACCTCTTCTTTAAATCTTCTGTAGATTTCCTGACCTGAAAAAGGTCTTCCATCATCTTTTAAGATATTATAGTCTGCTTTGATTCCTGTTTCACTGCGTACAAGTCTGTCGAATTGCGCACCAGCATTATTTTCTACAAAGACTAATTTAGCATCTGTTGCTGCCAGTTCTTCTAATTTTTTAGTCGGCAGCGGCCAGAGATCATTAAATTCTAAATGTCCTACATTATATTCATCAGAAAGAATCTTTCTTCCTTCTCTAAGTGGCCCGGCAGTTGAACCCCAGCCAACTAAAATATAATCAGGCGCTTCTGGTCCTGTATATTCTGGCTCCAGCAGATCTTCTGCTGCTAATTTTTTCATTTTTTTAGTTCTTTTGGCAACCATCTTATCTCTTGTTTCTCCGTCTTCTACAATATGAGCATATTCGTCATGCTCATCACTGTCTAATAAAACTATATTATCTTTAAGCTGGCCCGGATAGGCGCGGGGAGAAATTCCATCTTCAGTATATTTATAGCGCTTATACTCTCCTTCTACCTCTGCCGGATCAACTAAATGTCTTTCAATTTTCATCTCAGATGTATCTATTACTGGAATAGTTTTAGAACCATCACCAATAAACTGATCGGAAAGAATAATTACTGGAATCTGATATTTATCAGCCAGATTCATCGCTCTAAAGGTCTGATAAACTGCATCTTCCTGATCCTTGGGCGCTAAAACCATCAGTGGAAACTCATCCTGAGCAATATTAACTGCAAAAAGCAGATCTCCCTGACCGGTTCTGGTAGGTAAACCTGTGGCCGGACCCGGACGCTGTACATCGGCAATTACAATTGGTGTCTCTGTAATTCCAGCCAGTCCAACTCCTTCAGCCATTAGAGCCAGGCCTCCACCTGAGGTACCTGTCATCGAGCGCATGCCTGCATAGGAACCACCAAGTGCCATATTAATCGAGGCAATCTCATCTTCAGACTGCTCAACAACTATGCCCAGTTCTTCCTGTTTACTGGCTACATAATGTAAGATACCAGTTGAAGGTGACATCGGATAGGCTGTATAGTAACTTAAGCCACCAAGTAAAGCACCTAAACCAACTGCACTGTTACCGTCAATCACCATTCTATCTTCTTTTTTACCGAGGTCTTTAAGATTATATAATTGATCTACTGCTTCATAACCTTTTTTAAGTAATTCAAGATTGTCATCAATAACTGATTCTTTTTTAGCAAAGTGTTCTTTTACTGCTTCTTCAGCCTGATCTGTAGGCAGTCCCATAATTTTAAAAGCAGCACCAACATAGACAGTATTGACCGCTCGGGGGTTAACCTCTTTCGCCATTCCCCTGGCATCAATATATACCATCTCATCCTTATCTGATTCAACTTCAGAAAGAATTGTTCCATCTTCATTCATTTCTGAGCGGTGAATCTCTACACTTTCATCATTTAAAGCTAAAAGTAAATCTATTCCCTCATCCGGTCCTTCTACTTTTTGATCACTTATTCTGATCTGCATAAAGTTATGGCCACCTCTAACACGTGACATATAATCTTTAGTGCTGTATAAGTAATAACCGTGACGGGAAAAAGTTTTGGTCAGCATTGCTTCTACTGTTTTTAAACCCTGACCTGCTTCTCCAGCAATTACAATGTTAAAATCCAATCTTATTACCTCCTTTGCGAATTCCCAAATCTTATTTTCTCTTTTTAACAAAACTTGAGTTATACTCTCTGTCTAATATATATTATTCAAGAGAGAGCTGGTAAATCCTGCTTGCGAATGGAAATATTTTGGCTTGATTTTAGAAAGATTTTGATTTATCTAATACTAAAAATAATTATTGTTACTGACAATAAAAAGCTCCCGGTTAAAATAATTTTAACTGAGAGCCCTCTAAAAAATCTCATATTTTATTATTAATTAAAATCATTCGGCCTTTGTTGACTAAATTCAAAATGAAAATCCATCGCTTTTATAATTCTTTCTACAGCCTTACCATCCCCATAGGGGTTGACAGCTGCCGCATGTTTATTATACTCCCTGCTGTCAGTTAGTAATTTATAAGCCTGCTGATAAATATCATCATACTCAGTTCCAACTTTAAGCACTGTTCCAGCTTCTACAGCCTCCGGTCTTTCGGTTGTATCTCTTAAGACTAATACCGGTTTGCCGAGTGAAGGCGCTTCTTCCTGAATTCCACCGGAATCGGTAAGCACCAGGTCAACTCTGGCCATCAAATTGGCAAAGGGTAAATAATCAAGCGGCTCAATTAAATGGATCTGATTATTCTCTGCCAGCATTTTTTTACTCAGCTCTCGAATCACCGGATTTAGATGGACTGGAAAAATAACTTCTAAATCTGAAATCTGCTCTGTTAAGTCTCTCACCGCTCTAAAGATATTTTCCATCGGCTGGCCTAAATTCTCCCGGCGGTGAGCTGTCAGCAGTATTACCTTTTTTTCTGCAAAATTCATCTTTTTAAGCAGCGGATTTTCAAACTGATAATCCTCATCTACCACGGAAAGCAGGGCATCAATAACTGTATTTCCGGTCACAAAAATCTTATCTTCTGCAGTATTTTCCAGCAGCAAATTCGCTTTAGCTTTGCTGGTAGGGGCAAAATTGAGGTCAGCCAGCACTCCTGTCAGCTGTCTGTTCATCTCCTCCGGGAAGGGTGAATATTTATTATGAGTCCTTAAGCCTGCCTCCACATGAGCAATATCTATCTGATTGTAAAAAGCAGTCAGGGCTCCAATAAAGGTGGAGGATGTATCCCCATGGACCAGTAAAAGATCGGGTTTTTCTTCACTCAAAATGCCATCCAGTTTGTTAATTATTCTGGCAGAAAGGCCGCTTAAAGTCTGCCTGTCCTGCATAATATCCAGATCATAATCAGCTTCCAGCTTAAAAAGATCCATTACCTGATCCAGCATTTCTCTGTGCTGAGCGGTTACTGTAATTACTAATTTATAGTTTTCATTTTTCTTAACTGCCTTCAGGAGAGGCGCCATCTTAATTGCTTCCGGTCTGGTTCCAAAAACAGCCATGATTTTTTTCTGCATCTTAACCATCCTTAATACCCCATATCTTTTAAAATTCTTGCCAGCACCGATAACCTCTCACCAATCAGTTCATTGTCATTTCGCAGTGCCTGGTCAAAAAGTTTAATGTCTTCTTCCAGATTTTCATTATCTTCTGCAACTGCAACTGTCATTGCATCACCCTGGAGACCAACTCTGTCCAGCTGTGGATTTTCCTGGTCATATAAATTTTCGTAGCGGTAAGCTTCTCTAAAATGCTTGGAAGTCCTGGCAACTAAAATTGCAAGGTCAAGCACCCGATGTAGGGGTAACTCCTCTGACTGCCTGGACCATTTATTTCCTGTATGGCGCCAGACTTTGGCGGAAATATCTACTTTACCGCGATCATTCCACTGAGCTAAACCTAAAGAAAGTCCTTTAGCATCAGAATCATAAGCATTCCTGCCGTCAATATTTTCGTAATTCTCACAGACAATTACCGGCTTGTGTTTTAAACTTGTTGGTATTTTCATTTTTAGACCTCCATTATATTTACTAGTTTAGTAAATTACTAAATTACTACTTAAGTATAATCCTCTTTTTGCTTGCTGTCAAGACTCTAAAAAAATTAAAACTGCAGTCATTTAAACTGCAGTAAAAAATTTTATTCTAATTTATAATTCTGGCTGCTGCCCGGTCTTTCAATCAGGTGCTTCCAGTATTTTTTGGGCATAAACTGCTGCTGAACCTTTCTGTTCTTTCGATTTTGAATACTAACTGCAGAGAAAAATGCCCGCCAGAGATCCTGAACTTCTGCTTCTCTGCTTGAAAGTTTCGGCTCAAAGCCCTTTTCTAAATCAATTAAAAGCCACTCCTTATCCTCAGCAGAATAAATTACAGCTTCCTCTCGTTTAAGATCGTGGATTATCCAGTCCATAGTCGAAAACCTACTTTTGAAATGAGGCGCCAGCAAAATTAGAGTTTTATAGTCAGGTTCAACTGCTGCATAATATTTACCTCCGACAGCCTCCTTAAGTCTGATCAAACCCTTTAAGCGGTGGCTCTCATGCCTCACCCTGTGGGCCAGGTCGTGAACCTGGCGGATATAATCTTTAGTCAAAAGTTCGTCCACACTTTTACCAACCTTAAAACCGGTAAATAAATAGCGAAAGATATATAATTCCATTTTTTCTGCTTCCGACAGATAACAGTGGAAAATATTATTCAGCACCTGGGCTGAAATATGCTTTTTAATCTGTTCAGAAAAAAACTCTGCTTTTTCCTGATCAGTAATAATTTTTTCCTGTTGATAAAATAAATCATCACGAAATTCTGATTCAGCCAAAATTTTAACTGGTGCCTCTCTTTTTTTGAAAGCAGTATAAAGAGCTGTCATTAAACCCTGATAGCTGCCGTCATAAATATATACTTTTTTTGAATCATTACTGCTGTCCATTCTCATCAAACCTTTTTTAGATTAATATCCTCAAAAATAACTTAATTAACTAAATCTAAATCCCATTCTTTTTCCTGATTCTGATCGGCGCTGAATAAAGACAGCTGTTCACTTTCCTTTTCAGCCAGCCGGTTGTAGATAACCTCACTCTCAAAAGGAACTGCCGCTGCATACTTGCCGTCACAGGTGATGAAGAAATTTGCCCGCTTTAAAACAATTCTCATCTTTTTTAAGTTATAATGGCTCAGCTTTTTTTCTTTTCTGGCTTTAACAATTTTAGCAGCTGAGCGGGGTCCAATCCCGGGTACTCTAAGCAGCATCTCATAATCAGCAGTGTTAACTTCTACTGGAAATTTATCCAGATTGTTTAAGGCCCAGTCAGCTTTAGGGTCAATTTTTAGATCAAAATTTTCTCTGCCGGGAGTTAATAATTCTCCCGCCTTAAATCCATAAAATCTTAATAACCAGTCTGCCTGATAGAGCCGGTGCTCGCGCTTTAGTGGTGGCCCCGGCAGAGCCGGCAAAAGTGAAGAATTATTAACCGGCAAATAGGCAGAATAATATACCCTTTTTAAATTAAAATGATCATATAAGCCTTCTGATAAAGAAATAATCTGCCTGTCTGATTCGGGGCTGGCCCCTACAATCAGCTGAGTTGACTGACCGGCCGGCACAAATTTTTCTTTCAGCTTATATTTTTTGCGCTCTATAATATTATTTTCTATACCCTCTCCGATACCCTTCATTGGAGCTAAAATTCCTGCTTTTTTCTTCTGAGGAGCCAGCTTTTCCAGACTGCTTTCGCTGGGCAGCTCAATATTGACACTCATCCGATCCACCAGCAGTCCCGCCTGATAAATCAGTTTAAAATCAGCGCCTGGAATTGCTTTAAGATGAATGTAGCCCTGATAATTATGTTTGTTGCGCAGAAGCTGCACAGTTTTTAGAAGCTGCTCCATGGTCCAGTCCGGATCTCTGTTAACCGCTGAACTTAAAAACAGACCTTCAATATAGTTGCGTTTATAAAAATCAACAGTCAGCTGTGCCACCTCTTCCGGAGTAAAAGAAGCTCGCGGCCGATCATTGCTGGCCCTATTTACACAGTACTGACAGTCATAGATGCAGTAGTTGGTAAATAAAATTTTGAGCAGGGAAACACAGCGGCCATCATCAGTCCAGCTGTGGCAGATTCCGCCTGCCGCAGTATTGCCAAGACTTGAACTGTCACCACGACCACTGCTGCCGCTTGAAGAACAGGAAACATCATATTTAGCTGCATCACTTAAAATTTCAAGTTTTTTCTGAAGATCCATCTTTTTCACTTTCCTTTTATCTCACAGATTTCTTCATGTGTTATTTTTTCAATTAAATTGGTATTAGCTGATTCTTCCAAAACACCAATTTAAATAGTTACAAATGAATGATTACATCAGAATAATTATAAATTATCTTTAGCAGGGAATTAGTTTTTTGCTGTTTGACTGAAAGGAGTTCAAAAAACTCCTGCTAAATATAATTTATAATGTTAAATGGAGATGTTATTCATTTGTAACTATCTAAATTATAACATACATCAGTTCACCCAGCAAGCAAAAAAATACCGCCCGCTAAAATTATTCAGCAGACGGTAGTTTAGATTCTATATTATTTAGATTTGATTTACTTTAAGACAACAGCTGCTTCTGGACCATTAACTCTAAAGGTAAAGGTTTCAAGGAAGAATAATTCTACCTCATCACCATTTCTATCTTCATATCCTAAAGAAATATCCTGACCAACTGTTAGTTCAAAGTCTCCACCGCGTTCGGAAATTAATAGACCTCTGTTGCCGAGATCAGGTACTAAGACAGCACCATTATCAACCATTTCTTCAACCTTACGCTTTAGTGGATAACCTTTATCATCTAATTCATAAAGCAGAGCATAAAGTTCAGGTCCTAAGAGTAAACGCTTAGATCCACCAACACTGTTTTCTTCAAATAAGGTTAGTGCTCTTAAGAGACCAGAAATCAGTTCTTTTTCGCCACCGGAAACACTAACTTCATCATATTCTGAAGCCTCAACAATACCTTCAATTCCTACTTCATCAAGACCATAGAATACAGCTTTATTTTCAGCTTTAGCCAGTTTAGAAGCAGCATCAACTAAATCATCTGTGTCAACATCTTCTGCTCCTCTAGCCAGCGCTTCTATCTCACTGAGCTTCATTGTAAATGGAACTTTTAATTCTACTAAAGGTAGAACCTCTCTGGTGGAATAAGTTACACCTTCCACATCTTCAATTCCTACCGGACTAAAGCGGCCGGTGTTTATTGAAGAAAGTTCTAAGCCTTTAGGTCCCAGAAAATCAACTTCCTTACGAGCCTTTAATTTCTGGCTCAGTACGTCAGTTGCCTCTTCATCTAAGAAATTCCAGGCTTCTGCTGCAAATGGTGCTAAAGAGCGTTTTAAAATATCCATTTATTCTCCTCCTCTCATACTGCCTAAACCAAGTGATTTGCTGGAAGCAGGCGCTTCTTCTCCGCCGCCTTCTCCACCTTCTTCACCTTCACCCTCTTCTTCTATTTCAGTTATTTTTGCTGTTTGAAAAAGGAAAGTTCTTAACATTTCATCCCAGACAGGATTTTTACGGCGCAACCATTCTAGACCCATACAGGCATGTTCAATCTCTTCGTCACGGTTATGTTCTACAATTGCCTGAACATCGGGATCATTTGTTGCTTCAGCACGCTGATTATACCAATCAACGGCTTCTAACTCCTCAATTACACTTTTGATAACACGATGATAATCAATCGCTTCTTCAGATAATTTTTCCTCTGGTTCATGATATTCGCTCATAAATCTAACCTCCCTTAAATTTTAATACCTAAATTTAAACGGAAAATTGATATTCATTTTCAAATTAATTATATCTTCATTTTCTGCTGAAGTCAAATTTTAACTTTGTCGAAAAATGTTGATAAACCCTGTCCTGATAGTATTTAAAAAGTGAGCTTCACAGATTTAATCCAATTCTAATCAGGCATTGAGAGACCCATCGCCAAGGTCTAAAGCAGCTTCGTGAACAACTTCTGCTGTTGTCGGATGAGCATGAATGGTCTCCCTCAAGTTTTCTGCAGTTAGACCAAGATTTACCGCCAGAGTCAGTTCGGCAATCAAATCACTGGCTTCAATTCCAATCAGAGCCGCTCCAATAATTTTATCACTTTCTTTTTCAGTAATCAGCTTAATTTTACCTTCTCTTTCGCCCATGGCCATAACTTTACCGCTGGCTGCAAAGGGGAAACTACCGACCTCATAATCTATGCCTTTTTCTTTCGCTTCTTCTTCACTCAAACCAACTGTTCCAATTTCAGGTGAAGTAAAAATAGCACCAGGTACAGCCTGATAATCCATCTTCTTATCCATTCCCATTATATTTTCTACCGCAATAACTCCCTGATGAGAAGCTACATGAGCCAGCAGAATTTTATCTGTCACATCACCAACCGCATAAATCCCCGGAACATTTGTCTCCATTTTTTCATTTACCTGAACAGCCCTTCTTTTTCCAGAAAGATTCACCCCTACATTTTCCAGATTAAGGCCCTCAGTATATGGTCGGCGGCCGACTGCCATCAGAACTTTTTCGGCTGCAGCGGTTTTTTCTTTTCCTTTCTGCTGGTAGACTACCTCAAAAGCATCAGCCTGCTTTCTGATTTCTTTGACCTCAGCAGAAGTTTTAACACTTATCCGGCGGCGGCGGGCAGAGCGGTTTAGTTCAGAAGCAATTTCAGAATCGACTCCGCTTACCAGCTGATCTAAGTATTCAACTACTGTTACATCAACCCCAAAATTGCGGAAGATAAAAGCAAATTCCATCCCAATTATTCCACCACCAACAATAACCATTGATTCCGGCAGTTCATTCAGATCAAGGGCAGAGCGGCTGTCTAAAATCCCGTCCAGATCCGCACCCGGAATTGGAAGAGCAGCAGTTTCAGACCCGGTCGCTATAATAATATTCTCAGCTTCAATTTCTATAGTTTCCGCTTCTTTTTCTATTTTTATTTTGTTCTGATCAATAAATGATGCCCTGCCGTCGATTCGATCTATGTTTTTTTTGCCGAGCAGATGATCAATCCCTCTTACCAGCCGCTTAACTATTTTATCTTTTCTTTTTACAACTGCTGGGAAATCGAGCTCAGCCTTTTCTACCTTAATTCCAAAATCTTCAGCATTCTGAATATCGGCAAAAACCTCTGCCGAACGAACAAAAGCTTTGGTTGGGATACAGCCCCAGTTCAAGCAGGTCCCTCCCAGAGCTTCTTTCTCGATTAAAACAGTATCCGCACCCAGCTGACCGGCTCTTAAAGCGGCTGTATAGCCTCCGGGCCCACTTCCTATGATTGCAATTTTATATTTTTTGTCTGCCATTTTTTCAGCTCCTTTTATTTTTAAATTATTATTATTGTCTATTTTAATTGCTCTAATTTATCAATCATTTTGATAGATATAATCTCTCGTCAGGGGGAGATCAGTATTTTTACCTTTTGAGAAAAGCAGCTGGTGGACTGAAGTTGAGGCAAACCTAAAAGTAAATACAGCCCCCATTAAAAAAGTCTGCCACATGCGATAAAAATGATCATCAAACTTTTCTTTAACTGCCTGACTGACCTCTTCGTAATTATCAAGCCATCTTTCTGCAGTCAGTGAATAATGATAGCCAATATCCTCGACATCGACAAGATGAAAGTTTTTTTCGGGCAGCTCCCAGACTATTTCTCTCAGGGACGGAATATAACCCCAGGGGAAAATATATTTCTGCAGCCAGGGATGAGTTGGCTTTTCTTTTAAGTGAGTAATACTGTGCAGCAGTGAAAGCCCCCTGTTTTTTAACATCTTATCTACAGCTTCAAAATATTGGGGGATATTATCTTTACCCACATGTTCAAACATTCCTACACTTACTATTTTATCAAATTTTTGTTCTTCCTCAGCCAACCTGCGGTAGTCCTGTCTTCTAATTTCTATCTTATCAGCCAGACCTGCCTCAGCGGCTCTCTTTTTGGCTTCTATCTCCTGTTCCTTACTCAAAGTAATCCCCATTACATCTACCCCATATTTTTCAGCAGCACGCAGAGCAAGTGAACCCCAGCCGCAGCCAATATCGAGCAGTCTTTCGCCCGGTTTTAAATTTAATTTCTTTAGAACATGGTTAAGTTTCTGCAGCTGTGCTTTTTTAAGCTCATCATTTTCATCTTTAAAATAAGCACAGGAATAGGTCATTGTCTCATCCTGCCAGAGTTTAAAGAAATCATTGCCGAGATCATAATGTTTTCTAACTCCTTCTTCCTCTTCTGCCAGCGAATCAGAAGTTTGAAATTTGAGTGGCTGATCAACTTTATATTTTTTAATTTCTTCCATCAGCTCGAAAACATTGTCACCTGCTGTTTCAATCAGCTTTTTGATATCACCTTCAAAATTGATTTTTTCTTCCATATAGGCTTCTGCAAGTTTAAGCTGTGGACTTTTTCGAATTTCATTTAAACTTAATTTTTCTGAGAAAATTATTTTAAATGCAGGTTTAGACTTAAGTTCTGAATTAAAAACTAGAGTTTCTCCGTCCCAGTATTCAATTTCAAATTTTTGCCCGTCAACTCTCTTAAAAACAGCATTCAGAATTTTCTTTGTCAGCATCTTTATAACCTCCTCTTGCCTGTTATTGAGTTATAAATCAATCTCTAAGTTTTTACAGTAATTATAACCGAGATCATATAATTCCTGACTGTATTTAGTATTTAAAATATTATACTTTTCTATTCCCGTCGGCTCAATATAAATATCCGCCTTTTCTCTCAGTTCCATGGCATTAACAACTGTCTTCAGCTGAAAAGTTCTGACAGCAATATCTGTAATACTCTCCATTTTTTCTTCTAAGTTTACCGGCATTACATTGACAGCGATCAGTTTATCACATTTATTAATCAGTGGGTTAACCGGCAAATTTTCAAATAAGCCGCCGTCAACATAGAGATCTCCGTTAATTTCAACTGGAGAAAAGAGCACAGGGATTGAAGAAGAAGCCTGAATAATCTTCACTAACTCCCCACTGCTGAAATATTCCATTCTCGCTTTTTCAATATTTGCTGCACCAACATAAAATGGAATTTTTAATTCTTCAAAAGTCTTAGCTCCGAGTGATTTTTCTAAGTTTTCTGTCATATTATCTAAGGTAAAAATACCTCGGTCTGGAATACTCAGCTTGGCGAAATCAAAGAAATCATTTTCATTAATTAATTCCATCACCTCTGCTGGACTTTTTCCGGCTGCAATAAAAGAACCCACAATAGCCCCGGCACTGACTCCTGCCAGCAGATCTGGCTCAATCCCCTTTTCTTTTAAGGCCTGCAGAACTCCTAAATGAGCAAAACCCTTAACTCCTCCCCCGGATAAGGCAATTCCTATCTTTGGCGCCATAAAATCATCCTCTCTTTATATTTATCTAATAAAATTAAATTTTTAAAAAATTACTGGCTAAAAAAACTTTCTAATATCTTCAACTGCATAATCTAAATCAGAGACTAAACTGGTAAAAATATTCATTATATTTTCCAGCTGCTGATAAAGCTCAGGATCAGCTAGTTTACGATTTTCCCGCGGCTCTTCTACCCTAATTTCTTTTAGGATACCCTTTTTTTCGGCTGCTAGAATATAAATTCTGTCAGCAAGTAGGAGAGCTTCTTCCGGATCATGGGTGATCAAAAAAATTGAGATTCCACTTTCTCGCTGAATTAAACTGATCAGTTTTCTTAAATTAACCCTGGTTTTCATATCTAAGGATTTAAACGGCTCATCTAAAAACACTAAATCTGGCTTTACTGCAAAGGCTCTGATCAATTCAAGCCGCTGCTGCATTCCTCCCGATAATTCATGCGGGTAGGAATCCTTAAAATCTTCGAGTCCGGATAATTTAAAAAGTAAGTTTCTGAGTTTCTCTTCTTTTTCCAGACCGTAATTTTTTTGAACAAAAATTAAATTTTCTGCAGCTGTTTTCCAGGGCAAAAGTCGTGGTCTTTGAAAAACATAAGCAAAACGAGGGCTGTTCTTTTTAATTATCTGCCCCGAATCTGCTGCCTCGAGCCCGGCTGCAATACGAAAGAGGGTTGTTTTACCGCTGCCTGAAGGTCCTAAGAGACAGCAAATTTCCCCCTGGTTGATTTCCAAATCTAAATTCTGCAGTACTTTTAAATCCTGAAATGATTTATTGATATTTTTGAGTTCTAAAATTTTTTCTTGATCAGTCATTTTTCCACCTGCTGACATGAGCTTTTAATTTTTCTAAAAGATAATATTCCACAAAAAGCATAAACAGTACTAAAACTATGGTCCAGGCAAAAAGGCGGTCTGTTGCCATCATAGAATTAGCCCGACTGAGCTGATAACCGATCCCACTCGAGGAAGCAATAAACTCTGCAAAAACTGATGACTTCCAGGCAAAGGCAAATGCTACACTTAAAGCAGAAACCAGAGCCGGGAGTAGTGAAGGTAAATATATCTCCTTTAAAATTCTTAAGCGTGGGGTTGAATAGGCCTTCGCCATCTCAATTAGATCGGTATTCATCTCCTCCAGCCCCTGAAAGATATTAACGAAAATCACAGGCAGCGAAACGGTGAAAATCAAAAATATTGGTGTCAGATCATCAGCTACACCAAACCAGACGACAGCCAGCGAAACCCAGACAACTGGTGGGGTAGCCTGAATAATTGTAATCAGGGGTCGAAATGTCCTCTGCAGCAGAGAAAATCGGTGCAGTAGAAGTGCCAGAATTATTCCAGCCAGCACAGCAGCCCCATAGGCAATAAGTGTTCTTCTTAAAGTTATGATAAAGCTTTCAACTAAAATTCCTGAAACTGCAATTTCTTTTAAAGCCTGATAACTTTCTCCAATCGAGGGCAGGATGAGGCTGTTTAAGCCGGCCGCACCCCTTTCCCAGATCAGAAAAATTACTATTAATAAGAGCCAGAATGGTTTAGTAATAAAATTCTTCATCGGGCAGACTTCCACCTAATAAGTCTGGATACATCTCCAAAATCTCTCCAAAGTAGAGTTCTGTCAACTCGCGGCTTTCTGCTTCTGAATAAATATTTAAGTTAACTCTGCTGTATGACTTTTTCAAAACAGGTGCCGGCATCTCAAAATGTTTGGAAGCAAGCTGAGCTGCTGCTTCTGGATTGTTATTTACCCATTCCACACCCTGTTTATAATAACCATTAATTATATTTGTAAACTGGGGATTTTCTTCGGCAAAATTTCCATTTACAAAAAGCGCTACAAAAGGAATTCTCTCATCACCATGAATTTTAGCCCATTCTTTTTGAATATCCATTGACAGTTCTGCGCTTTCTCTATTAGCCAGACTGATAGTTGCCAGCGGCTCAGGGAGAATAATAGCATCAAGCTCTCCAGCCATAAATAACTGAGCAGCACCAGGCAGGGCTCTATAAACCAGGTTGAGATCAGTTTCTGGATCAAGTCCATTTTCTGAGGCCAGATAGCGGGCCAGAAAATCCAGCGGACCTCCCTGCAGCGGCAGTGCCAGATCTTTTCCTTTTAAATCTTCCCAGCTTTCTGCTTTAAAACCATCGGTCAACAGATAATCAATCGCCCAGGTATTAACATTAAGCATCTTTATATTAATTCCTCGATTATAGGCATTAGCACCAAGATTAGAACCAGTAACTAAAAAGTCTATATCATTCTGGGCCAGCAGTGAAATACCGCGCTGATGATCAGAAGACAGATTAATATTTAGGTCAACTGCCTCCGGTAATTCAGCTTCTTCCTGCATCCATAAAAATGGAAGTGCAGCTGGAACAGTAGGTGTCTGAATATTTATTCTCTTAGCTGCAGCAGGTAATACTGCTAAAGCCATAATACTTACTAATAAAATTAATGTTAATAATCTCTTTTTCTTTAACATAAATTATTCCTCCTGTATTTTCGTTTATGTTTATTTGTGCTCATTTATGTGCACGCACCGTGAACCTGTCGGTTTTTATGTTTTTTTGTCTAAAACACCCCGCTTTCGACTAATTGCGACATAAATCGGGTGGTTCCCGGTGCATGTACGTTAATCGTTTAAAAGGCCCTGAATAATTACATCAGAAGCTTCTTCTTCATCTAAGCCGTGAGCCATCAGAGTCTGCAGCTGGGTGCTGTCTACACTACCAATTGCTGCCTCATGAGTCACCTTTGCCTCAGGATGGCGGACATCTACTATTGGAATTGCCCGAGCAACTGCCTGATCCTTAATAATCTCAGTACAGTCCACATGTCCCATCGCATCTGCCGCATCTGCTGTCAGCTCATTGTAAATTTCAGCTTCTGCCTGATCCTTTATAGCAATCTTAGAATCCAGAATTCCTCTGGCGGACTCACCATTTAAATGAGCCGCCTCCCGTATTTTAATCAGGTCATCTTTTTGACCGCTGATCCGAGCCAACATTTCAACAGTTCCATGCTCTGCTATCTCAGCTTCATAATCAAAATCAATTTTTCCAACTCTACCTTTAAGCAGATCAAATTTGGTCACCAGTTTTCCGTAGGCTTCAACATTAATATCAGATTTAGCAATTACTTCTACCCCACCATTATCTCCGTGAAAATGGTGCTCCTTATAAATGTAGCTGCCGCCTTCACCAATATTAATCACCGCATCCATGATATGCTGAACTTTAACAGCGTTGGGAAATACACAGTCAGCTCTTACTTCTACCTGGGCATCTTTCTGGATATCAACATTCATATCTATAATTTGCTTACCTTCTTTAGGCAGAACCCCAAAACACATATGCACCGGGTTTTTGATTTTATATCCTTCTCTGACGGTAACCTTAACCCTTACTTTATTAGCTTCGACTTTGTCAGCTTCAACTTCAAGTCCTTCAACAGCATGCATGCCGAGAATTCTGTCCTGTTCTAAAACTACATGTGCTACTTCACTGTCAGAAAAAATATCATCTCCACCTGCATCTTTGTAGGCATCGACCATCATTTCGTAGTCATTCATCAGCTGGCCACCTCCGTCTCACACTCTTCTTCTTTGGCACAGGGAAAACAGAACGATTTAAAATATTCGCTGATATCTGCTGGGTCACCCTGACGAATGATTTCTCCTTCACAGACTAAAGCTGCCTTATCTGCATACTGCAGCATCTCCTCAGAATGAGTTATTAAAAGCAGGCCACTGCCTGAATCCTTAAAATACTTAATCATATCTGCAATATTATTTAGAGCAACTATATCAACGCCAGAATCCGGCTCATCTAAAATTATCAGCTCCGGATGCATTAAAATTAAGGAAGCTAGCTCAATTCTTTTTCTTTCTCCTCCACTCAAACTTTTATCGACAAAGCGGTTTAAATACTGATAGGGATTAATTGCCACCTTATTTAAGGCATCCCGAAGCTTTTCTTCTGTTACTTCTTCACCTTTGCTTCTTAAACCTAGTGCTAAAAACTCTCTCACAGTTACTCCCTGATAGCGGGCTGGTTCCTGCCAGGCTAAGGTTATTCCTTTTTTGGCCCTCTGATTAATTTTTAAGTCATTGATTTTTTCACCCTTATAAAGAATCTCTCCTTTTTGCGGGTGGTAATTATTGATCCCCATCAGAGTGTAAGCCAGTGTTGATTTCCCACAGCCATTTGGCCCAATTAAGGCAAATACTTCTCCTTTTTCCAGGGAAAATTCCATCCCCCGTAAAATTTCTGCATCTTCAATTTTTAGATGCAGGTCTTTAACTTCTAATAATTTCGACATCATACTCCTCCTTATATGAACCACCGTTTACCAAAACATTTTTTGCCAAATATTTATCTAACAAACTCAAACTTATAAATGGTAATTTATGGTTCCGTAAACGGTGGCTACACACTTTATTTATTCCATTCCTAAAAATTCATTGATTTTGTCTGCATGATAACCGGGTATAATCAAATGATGATTACCAATCGCATCATTTAAAAAGTAGTCCGAACTCTGCGGAAGCGATATTTTAAGCTGAGTTCTACAGGCATTGGGAGAATCCATGTTTTCAATAATTTCTCCTTCTGCCACAAAATACTGCTCCAGTCCGGCTCCACCAATCTTAAATACTGTAACCGGCCCCTCTTCTAAAATCCCCTGAATTCCAACTCCAATACCAGTTTCAAAGTGCGAGCGGATAATGTAATCCTTGCTGATATCTGTAGCTACAGTGCAGTGGGCAAAAAGAATTTCATCATTTTTTTTATCTATTGCCGCCGGGTTAGCCATAAAGGGCATCTGCCCGGTTAACTGATGGGCTAAAAACATGGTAAAAGCAGCCGGAACATCACCCTCACAGCCAGCAACCAACCCTTCATTATTTAAAAGGGCCAGGGCCAGACAGCCGGTGGTATTTAATTCCATTACAATATCAAAACAGCGAATTGTCAGTGCATCTAAGTCATTAGCATAAACAACTTCTTTTAAAGCCAGATAAATTTTTGCAGCCTCAACCAGATCAGCTTCATTGCTCTCCACAATTTCTGCAGCATTTTCTAAGAAATCAGCTGCTATTCTTTTAGCCTTAGCAGAATCAACCTGCTCCAGGGCCTGATAAACTTCCTCAAGTTCGATATCCACAAATTCAGTTCCCCAGTGGTGAGCAGCATGCTGATAATCAATCTGACTACCGATCAACCAGTCTGAAGGCTGACCAATAACTCCAAGTCTTGCCTCAGCAATTCGGTCCCTTACCTGCTTATAGGCAGCCAGTTCTTCAATTTCTACAACTAAATCTTCCATTTCTCCGTGTAAAATTTTCCCATCCAAACCCTCAGCATTCAAAAAGCTCAATATTTCTAGAGATGCGGGAAGCGAATTATGCAGCTCAGTCGCTAATAGGTAGGACGGCTGGGGCAGATAGTCAACATTTTCTGCAAAAATACTCTCTGAGCCCCCTGATTTAATAAAATTGATTGTTAAATCAAATTCATCAAAATCAGTAAAAGGAATCTCATCGACCTTTATTTCTTCCAACTCAAAGTTATCATTTAATACCTTATACTTATCCTCTAATGTCTCATCTATTCTATCTTCATCATGAATCTCAGACACAATAGAAACCAGTGCTATTTTCATTTTATTACCTCCAGCTTAGCTAAATGTTTTTTAATTTAGGTTCTAAGTTTACTCTACATCTATTATATTTAATCTATATGCTTTAAGCAAACAAAAGTGAAAATTTTTACTGGCTGTGATTTATTTATCAATTATCAGCAAGAAAAAGACCGCCCTTAAAGACGGCCTCAATCTTTTTTTGATTGTCTAATCCTTAAACAGTTAAGATAGCTGAAATTTTTTGATATTTTTTCTTACCAATTCCTTTAACTTTAGTCAACTCAGATTTCTTTTTAAAATCTCCATTTTCTTCACGGTAGACAACTATTCTTTCCGCATAGGCATTACCAATACCCGGGAGTTCTGCCAGTTCCGAAACTGAAGCCTGATTGATATTAATCTGTTTTTTCTTTTTAGGTCCCGGCTTCTTTTTTGCAGCCTCAGCTTTTTTAGCCTTAGGTCTGGCTGCTTTGCTTTCTTTACTTTCAGGTTGATAAACCTTGATCTCAAACTCTGAGTCTCCAACAGGCTTAGCCTTCTCTTTTCCAGCCCCTGTCAGCTGATTATAAAGTTTTGAATATTTCTTGGCTGAATTATGCCAGCTGTAGTCAAGATCCATCACCCGATTGACCAGCTTATTCCAGACTCCTTTCTGATAATAGAAGGAAACTGCTCTTTCAATTGTGTGCAGCATGTCGTGAGCATTATAATTGTTGAAGCTGAAACCTGTGCCTTCTCCTGTTTCTTCATTATAAGGAATTACAGTATCCTTTAAACCACCGGTTTCCCTAACAACCGGAATTGTACCATAGCGGAAACTAATCAGCTGACTTAAACCACAGGGTTCAAAACGTGAGGGCATTAAGAACATGTCACTACCTGCATAAATCTGATCTGCCAGCTGAGCATCATATTTAATATTTACAGAAAGATTATCCGGATATTCATGCTGTTTGGCTTCAAAAAATTCCTCGTATTCTCTCTGTCCTGTTCCCAGAATCAAAAACTGAGCTCCAGTTGCCATAATCTCATCAAAAACAGCCCTTACCAGGTCCAGTCCCTTCTGTTCAACCATTCTCGAAATAAATCCAATTAGTGGTTTATCACCGTTTACTTCCAGTCCAAGTTTCTGCTGAATATGAACCTTATTGGCCAGTTTTTTGTCAATCTCACCTTTTGAAAAGCGCACTGCCAGGTTCTTATTTGTCTTGGGGTCAAACTTCTCGTAGCTGATACCGTTTAAAATACCGCTTAAATCATCTCCACGCATTCTTAGAGCATAATCCAGACCTTCACCATAATAGGATGTCTGAATCTCATTTGCATAACTTTCACTTACTGTTGTCACATGATCAGCGTACACAATCCCTGTCTTCATATAGTTCAAAAGACCATTGTGTCTGATATTTCCACTTTCCCAGTGGTGTGGGGCCACTCCTAAAACATCTCCGGCTGAATGACCGGCAAACTGTCCCTGATATTTGAGATTATGAATAGTAAAGACCGTTTTAATATCCTGATAATAACTCTGCTGACGATAACGGTCAGCAAAAAGCAGTGGTAGTGGACCTGTCTGCCAGTCATTGGCATGAATAATATCCGGCTTAAAACCAATTACAGGCAGCATATCTAAAACAGCCTGTGAGAAAAATGCAAACTGCTCATGCTTATCTTCATTTTCATAGATTGAATCGCGATCAAAATAATATCTATTGTCTATAAAATAAACTGGAACTCCATCCTCTTCCAGTCTGTTAACACCTAAATATGTATCTCTCCAGGCTAACTTTGTTCTAAAATGGCAGACTGATTCCATTCTTTCTTTATATTCTTCCGGAATCTGCCTGTACTGTGGAATAACCAGCCTTACATCATGGCCTTCTTCTCTGAGAGCCTGTGGTAATGAACCAGCTACATCAGCCAGCCCCCCAGTTTTAATAAATGGGTCCGCCTCTGAAGCAACAAATAAAATTTTCTTTTTTTCTTTTTTCATGGAGCCACCTCCTGTGATTATAAAAAATGATTCTAGCTACTGTCTGCTTATTTACAAAATCAACTAAATTATATTCTTATCCTTAGTTTAATAAAAGTCAAGAATAATGTCAACTAAATCGTTTTTTTAGGAAATAGTAATAATTTGACAGATATCAGCTGATTAATTAAAGGAAATTTAGAGGAAATAGAGAATAAATACAATACAACAGCAGATTTATAAATACTTAAAATAAATTTTTTTTTAGATTTAAGGAGGGAGTTTAATGCCAAAAAATAATTATCCTGGTGATTATGACAGATATTTATTTCATCAGGGCAGACATTATGAGAGTTATGATTTTTTAGGCTCACATATTACAGAGGAAAAAGGAAAAAAAGGAGTTCGCTTTACAGTCTGGGCACCAAATGCAGAAGAAATAAGTGTAATTGGTGATTTTAATGACTGGAATAAAAGTAAAAACCCAATGCAAAAAATCGAAGACTCCGGTATCTGGACTACATTTATTGAAGGTGCAGAAAACAAAATGCACTATAAATACTGGATTCGAGGCTACAGGGGTGTTGTTCGGGTTAAAACAGATCCCTATGCAAAAAGACAGGAAACACCTCCCAAGACAGCTTCTCAAATCTATGAGCCTGATACATACAGCTGGAGTGATCAAAAATGGCTTAAAAAAAGAAAAAATTCCAATCACCTCAAGGAGCCTCTGAGCATCTATGAAATGCATCTTGGTTCCTGGAAGCAGGATGATGGAGAATTGATGAATTACAGAGATATTGCCGATGAACTGGTTCCCTATATTAATGAAATGGGCTTTACCCATGTCGAGCTGATGCCTTTAACTGAATATCCATTTCCCGGCTCCTGGGGATATCAGACCACAGGCTATTTTGCTCTCACTTCTCGTTATGGAACTCTCGAAGACTTTATGTATTTTGTTGACCAGCTGCACCAAAATGATATCGGCGTAATTATGGACTGGGTACCCAGTCACTTCTGTAAAGATGATCACGGCCTGCGTTTATTTGACGGCTCTCATCTTTTCGAAAGCTCTGATCCCAGAAGAGCAGAAAATATTCAGTGGGATACTTTAAATTTTGATTTTGCTCAAAATGAAATCTGGAGCTTTTTGATTTCCAGTGCCAATTACTGGATCGATAAATTCCATATAGATGGTTTAAGGGTTGATGCAGTCAGTAACATGCTCTATTTAAATTATGAAAAAGAGGACGGCCAGTGGGCTGCCAATGAGTATGGGGGCTTTGAAAATCTGGAAGCAATCGAATTCATTAAAGAATTGAACAGTGAAATGTTTGAACGCTACCCCGGCATCTTAATGATTGCCGAAGAATCAAGTGCCTGGCCGCTGGTTACAGCTCCTGTCCATGATGGCGGTCTCGGCTTTAATTTCAAATGGAATATGGGCTGGATGAATGATACTTTAGATTATATGGAAAATGATCCGGTTTATAGAAAATGGGAACATAACAAGCTAACCTTCTCCAGTATGTACAGTCAGAGTGAAAATTATGTGCTGCCAATGTCACACGATGAAGTTGTCCATGGTAAAAAATCACTGCTTGATAAAATGCCTGGAGATTACTGGCAGAAGTTTGCCAATTTACGACTTCTATTTACCTACATGTACGCCCATCCTGGCAAAAAACTTCTCTTTATGGGCGGGGAATTTGGTCAATTTATTGAATGGAATTATAAACAGGATTTGGACTGGCTTTTACTTGACTACGAAAAACATCAGTTAACCCAGGATTTTATGCAGGAATTAAATCAGGTTTATCGTAAAGAAAAAGCTCTCTGGGAACTTGATCATGAACATGCAGGTTTCCGTTGGATAGAAGCAGATGACTATGAACAGAGCGTAATCAGTTTTATCAGGAATTCTGAAAACGAAGCCCAGCAGCTGGTAATTATTTTAAACTTTACTCCAGTTCCCAGAGATAAATACCGCATTGGAGTACCTGGACCGGGAGAATATGAGCTGCTCTTAAACAGTGATCAAAAAGTTTTTGGTGGTTCAGATTATGAAACTGCTGCCAGAGTTAAAACTGAAGAAATTCCTTATCACGGTTTTGATCATTCTATCAGCATCAATCTACCACCCCTGGCTGGAATCTACTTAAAGTATAAGCAGCAAACTAAAAAGAACGAAAAAACTAAGAAGCTCAAAAAATCAACCCAGGAAAAGAAAGTATCCGAAACTAAAAATTCTAGAAAGAAGTAGTTTAGCTTCAATTTTCAAAGGAGGTAATAAATATGCCAAAAGAAGAAATGGTGGCCATGCTGCTTGCCGGCGGTAAAGGTACACGGCTGGGGGTTTTAACAAAAAACATTGCCAAACCTGCAGTCCCCTTTGGTGCCGAATACAGGCTAATTGACTTTCCCTTAAGTAACTGTACAAATTCTGGAATCACAACTGTTGGTGTATTAACTCAGTATAAACCACTGGTTTTAAACAGCTATATAGGCAGCGGCAGCTCCTGGGACCTCGACCGCCACAATGGAGGAGTCACAGTCCTTCCTCCTTATGTTAAAGAAGGTGGAGGCTCCTGGTATAAAGGAACTGCAGATGCAATTTATCAAAATATAGAATTTATCGACATCCATGACCCAGAATATGTACTGGTGCTTTCTGGAGACCACATTTATAAAATGGACTATGCAGAGATGTTAAATTACCACAAGGCTAAAAATGCTGATATCTCTATTGGAGTTCTCGAAGTCCCCTGGGAAGAAACCCACCGCTTTGGGATAATGAACACCAATGAAGATCAAAAAATCATTGAATTCCAGGAAAAACCAGAAAATGCTAAAAACAATCTGGCCTCAATGGGAATTTATATTTTCAACTGGGAATATTTGCGTAAATATCTGATTGAGGAAGCCGAAGAAAATGATGATTCAGCCGGTGATTTTGGCCACAATATTATTCCCAAAATGATGGCTGATAATCTCAACTTCTATGCCTATACGTTTAGAGATTACTGGAAGGATGTAGGAACCATAGAAAGTTACTGGCATGCTCATATGGATCTCTTAGGCGAAAAACCTGAGCTTGATCTGCAGGATCGAAATTGGGTTATCTATAGTGTTAATCCCAACCGTCCTCCCCAGTATCTCTCGGAGGATGCGGTGGTAGATAATTCAATGATCAATAAAGGAACTCAAATAATGGGAACAGTTAAAAACTCTGTTCTCTTCTATGGAGTTAAGGTAGCCCAGGATGCAGTTGTTGAAGATTCTGTCATCCTGCCCAACACCAGAATCAGCAGTGGAGCTCAGATTAAGAACTCTATTGTTGGCAGAAATGTAATAGTCGAAAAAGATTCGAAAATAGGAATCGAAGCAGCTGAGGAAAATACTGAGGATGAATTAAAGATCACTGTAATCGGTGATGATGAGGTCATTCCAGAAGCCTCAAATATTAAAGCAGGAATGGTGGTGGGATAAATGATGATGACACCGATCTATAAAAAAGGCGGAGCAAATATGAATAATGTAATGGCTATTATCAACAATGCCCTCGATGAGTCATTTCTGGATAAACTAACCGGTCACCGTTCTTTAGCATCTGTTCCTTTTGGAGCTCGCTACCGGCTGATTGACTTTCCTTTATCCAATCTTGTTAACTCAGGGGTAACCAATGTTGGTCTGCTGCTGCAGACAAAGTATCGTTCCCTGATGGACCATATTGGTTTTGGTAAGGCCTGGGATTTAGACCGCAAACGCAACGGACTCTTCATCCTGCCCCCAGCCCATATTTATCAGGCAAATCGAGCTTATAAGGGAGACCTGCAGAACTTTGCCAGCAATATCGATTATATTAAACGCAGCACCCAGGAATATGTTATCATCGGCAGCCCAAATGTGGTGGCCAATATTGACTACCGGGATGCCTTTAAGTACCATGTGGAAAATGATAATGATATTACAATAATTTACCGTGAACTTGACGTTTTCCGCCGTGATACAACCTATACTGTGATTAATACTGATGATAATGACCGGATTATCGATATGAAGGTTGATCCCAAGAAGAATTTTTACAAAAAAATATCAATGCAGAAATATATTATGAAAAAGGAACTGCTGCTTGATATTATTGATGATTGCATTTCCAAAGGGGAAT
The DNA here is from genome assembly GCA_003070825.1 of Halanaerobium sp. Taxonomy (GTDB): domain Bacteria; phylum Bacillota; class Halanaerobiia; order Halanaerobiales; family Halanaerobiaceae; genus Halanaerobium. Next base: position 27,207 of record QBLP01000001.1, read on the forward strand.
GGGATTTTGTCAAAAATGCTATTATTGGAAACCTGGATAATTTAAAAGTTTACGGCTACCCCTTCCGTTCTTATGCAGCTGTCATCAATTCGATTAATGGCTACTATAAAAGCAATCTTGAACTATTAAAGCCAAATGTCTGGCAGGATCTTTTTCTTAAAAATGGTCCAATCTATACCAAACCTAAAGATGAGGCCCCTACTGCCTATAAAAATGGAGTAAATGCCCGCAACATTCTGGCAGCAAATGGCTGCTCAATTAAAGGTGAGGTAAAAAATAGTATTTTATTTAGAGGTGTTAAAGTTCACCCCGGAGCAGTGATTAAAAACTCAGTTATTATGCAGAAATCAGAAATTGGTGAAAATGCCTATCTGGAAAATGTAATTCTGGATAAGGGAGTGCAGATAACTGCCAATAAATCACTTAAGGGAGACACCAATTTACCAATGATCATTGCTAAAAATACTATCGTTTAATTTAAATTAAAACTAGATAAATTATTTAAAGGCAGGGGAAGCTTCCCCTGCCTTTGCTTTACTTTAATTTTTTTAATTTAATTTTTCTGTTGATCAGGCAGCCTGATCATTTTCTACTTCCAGTAAATAATCATCCTTTTCCCTGACAATTACTCCGGCCAGAACAACCAGAGCAATTAAGTTTGGAGCTGCCATCAGCCCATTTAAAGTATCAGCTAAAAGCCAGATTGGTTCTAAAGCACCAACTGCCCCCACCAAAAGCAGGACTACAAAAACAAAGCGGTATGGTTTTACTATTTTCTTACCGAATAAATACTTCCAGCTTTCTTCTCCATAAAAACTCCAGGTAAGCATTGTAGTATAGGCAAAAATTATGATACTGATATTAATTATATAACCACCTGGACCGGGCAGGCCACGGGTAAATCCTTCTGCTGCCAGAACTGCACCTGTTTCTCCAGTTCCCAGAGCCCCGGTTAATAAAATTACTAAAGCTGTAATTGTACCGACAACAATGGTATCAATAAACACTTCCCAGATACCCCACATTCCCTGACGGGTTGGCTTATTCCGTGCCTGAGCATGGACCATAGAAGCTGCTCCCAGCCCGGCTTCATTAGAAAACACACCGCGGGCGATACCAAAGCGAACTGCCATCCTGACTGAGGCACCTGCAAAACCGCCAAAAGCTGCTGTCGGATTAAAAGCACTACTTACTATCTCGGCCAAAACTGCTGGCACCTGTGTGATATTGGCAAAAATTATAACTGCACCACCGATAAAATAAAAAGCTGCCATTAAAGGAACTAATTTTTCTGCTACCTTTCCAATTCTCTTAATTCCTCCCAGAACAACCAGCCCCACCAAAAACGATACAGCAAGACCTGTAATCCAGCTTGGGACAGCAAAACCATCTTCAGCTGCATGAGCCAGAGTATTCGACTGCACCATGTTTCCAATTCCAAAAGCTGCCATTCCTGCAAAAAATGCATATAAGGAAGCCAGCCATTTCCAGCGGCCGCCCATTCCCTTTTCTATATAATACATAACTCCACCACTGTACTCATCTTCACCGGTCTTTTCTCTAAATTTAACTCCCAGCTGAGCTTCAGCAAATTTGGTTGCCATTCCTACCAGCGCAGAAATCCACATCCAGAAAACTGCTCCCGGGCCACCTAGTGATAGAGCTGTAGATACACCGGCAATATTTCCAACTCCCAGTGTTGCCGCCATCGCTGAACTAATAGCCTGAAAAGATGATAAAACACCTTCTTCATTCTCAACATCTCTCCGAAAATAGCGGCCAAAACTTTTGTCCCAGGACAGTTTAAAATGCTTAAACTGTAAAAAATTAAGCCTAATTGTTAAATAAAGACCTGTTCCCACCAGCAGAAATAAAAAAGGTGGTCCCCAGACAATCGAATTAACTGTACTATTAATTGATAAAAACCATTCTAACATAAATTTCCTCCTTGTCTTCTCTAATTATAAATTTATGATGATAAAAAAATTATATCATATATCTAAAATATTAAAATGATTATCCATGTATACATTGACTTTCTGGGTGATTTACGCTGATTCTCTTACAACTAATTCCACATCGAGAATATTTTTCTGTTCAATTTCTTCTCCTGCTATTTCTTTAAGCAGAAGCTCTACTGATTTTCTGGCGATCTCTGCTGCCGGCTGCCTGATTGTAGTTATTTCGGGACTGTAGAGGCTGGCCAGCTCCAGATCATCATAACCGATAACTTTTAAATCCTGAGGCACCCTGATTCCATTTGCCTTCGCTTCTTTAATTACAGCTGCAGCAATCAAATCACTGCTGGCAAAAATACCGTCAACAACTCGATCTGAGTCAAAAATTTCTCGGGCCAGTTTTCTGTACTCCTGGCGGTCAAAACTATTTAACTGACACTGATAATCATCAACCTTAAAGCCGGCGTCATTTATCGTCTGTTTAAAAGCCTGGTAGCGCTGATTGGAAAGCAAATCAAGCTCCAGACTGCCGCCAATATACGCAACTTTCTCTGCCCCTGCTGCCAGTAAGTGCTCAGCTGCCAGTTTTCCACCCTTAAGATTATCAGAGCAAATATAGGGAATGCCTTCAAACTGGCGGTCAAAAGTCAGCACCGGCAGGTCAACCTTCATTTCAGCAGCAATATCTAAAGTATGGCTGGCCAGGAAAATTCCATCTACCTGCTGAGCTCTGAGCATATTGATATAATCTTTTTCCTTAGCTGCCTCCATCTGCGAATTACAGAGCATAATCTTATAGTCATTCTGATAGGCAAACTCTTCAAAATAAGACAATAGACTGCTGAAAAAGGGATGCTTAACCGCCGGCAGAATTACTCCCAAAATATTTGATTTCTTTTTGGAAAGTGACCTGGCAACAGCATTCGGTCTGTAATTTAACTGATCCATCACCTGATAGACCTTTTCCCGGGTCTCTTCTGCTATGTAGCCGCGATTGTTGATCACTCTTGAAACTGTAGTAACTGTTACCCCTGCTTTTTCGGCCACATCCTTCTGAGTGGTCATCTTTAATCAACCTCCTTAGTTAAAAACCCCTTAAATTAATAGCTTTAAACTATTTCAACTTAAGGGGCTCATTGTTAACTTTTTCTATTAAAATTTTTCGATTTTAAATCAACTGAGACAGCTTTTTAGAGTTCTAAAGTCTCCATTACTCCTTTTTGCTGATCATAATATTCAATCTCAAAACTATCCTGACTGAAATCTGCCTCTAAAACTGCTCTGGACTCACCATTCTGCCAGCTGATCTTAAGTTCTTCTTCCCGCTCAGAATCATGGATAGTATAGTCGCCGGCAAAAGCAGGATAGGAATTGCGGAATTCCATCAATTTGATCAATTTCTGAACTACCGGTCTTTGAACCTCAGACTCAATTTCTGCCTTAGAATAATAGTGGCGGTTAATATTGCGCCCCACCTTTGTCTCTTCCAGTAATTCAATATCATTTTCCCCAGCCAGCATCCCTACATAGTAAACCTGGGGAATTCCGGGGGCAAAAAACTGAACTGCCCTTGCTAAAAGGTAAGAATCATCATTATTTCCCAAAGCAGAATAATAACTGCAGTTAATCTGGTAAATATCTAAGTTGTCATAGGCCTCACTGCTGTAAACTTTTTTAACATTGGAGCCGCGCTGGTAGAGCATTTCTCTGGTTTCTTCTATCTCCTGATCGGTCATTAGGTCTTTAACATCAACTACCCCAATCCCATCATGAGTATCTAAGGTTGTGTACTGATTGGCAGGTGCTTTTTTAAGCCAGTCTCTTAAGCGTTTGGATGTAGAGCTGTAAATTGAGTGCAGTAAGAGCATCGGCAGAGAAAAATCATAAACTGGGTGTCCTTTCTCAGCAATTTTAAGCTGAATTGAATGGTGCTCGTGGATTTCCGGTAAAATTTCCACATCTTTTTCAGCCAGAATATCCTTACAGTAATCTAAAAGTTCCCAGATATCAGGCTCGATAAAAAAGCAGCTTGTTCCCGCCTTTTTAATTGCATAAGCAAAGGCATCAAGTCTGATAATTGAAGCTCCCTGCTCAGCTAAAAATTCGAGACTTTCTCTAATAAAATTCTTAACTACCTCAGATTCCATATTTAAATCCAGCTGTTCTTCGGCAAAGGTGCACCAGATCTTCTCTGTTGTCCCATCAGCAAAATCAACATCAATATAGGGAGCCCGCGGTTTACGCTTATAAATTAAATCGACTTCCTCTTCTGTTGGCTCACCGTTTTCCCAGAAGTCCTTGTAGCGGATAAAAAAATCAGAGTACTTTGAATCATCTTTATGCTGCTTAAAATCTTTAAAATACTCAGACTGCTTTGAAATGTGATTGACCATAAAATCAAACATCAGGTAATAATTATCTGCCAGAGCCTGTATATCATCCCAGTCCCCAAATTTTGGATCAACTTCTCTGTAGGTTAAAGGTGCAAAACCTCTATCTGCAGAAGAAGGAAAAAATGGGAGAATATGAACTCCTCCCACCGCATCCTTAAAATGTTTATCCAGCACTTCTTTTAGATCCTCTAAATTCTGACCCATACTATCGGCATATGTAATTAACATCACTTTATTCTCTGCTGACAACTTAATCCCTCCAGAAATTTTATTTTAAATTTTAAATTATATCTATATTTTATTATCTCGAATTTTATATGTCAAGCGCTTAACATATTTTCTAAAAAAAGAAGGGCCTCAGCCCTCCTTTTTCCTAATTATAATTTTAAATCTGTCTGATTATCGGATCCCCCTCAATTAAATCACAGTAGTCATCTACTCCACCATCATTGAGAGCCGTCTCAATAATTTTTCTTCCCAGTGGGTCAAGACCGGGTTCTAGATATTCTTTGATACATTTTTTGAAGAAATCCGAAAGTATCTTACCACCAATATCATAGGCTTTTTCGCCAACTTCTGGCTGGCGGTGAACCTGTAAGAATTCTTTTTCTATATGCTGACCCTCTACCAGCAGCTCCTGCAGTGAATAACCTAAAAGCGGCATCCGGGCAGGTCGCAGCTGTTCTTCAGTAAACCAGGCACCTCCACGGCGGGCCAGGTATTCTCTGGTAATCCATTCCGGCATAAAACCAACCTTCCAGGCCCCAATATGCTGGTTGGGGATCAAAATATACTTAACTTTAGGAGTCTCCAGTATCTGATCCAGGAGCAGATTGGCCTGATCAACCTTTTTACCGGTTGCAAAGGGCCAGTAAGAACCGACTCCTTCAGAACTCATCCCCTCGCCAGTGATAATACTTGGATTTCCGTGTCCCCGGGGAGCAACCAGCCGCCAGAGCCAGGCTAAGGCAGGAGGCAGCACATGGAAAAGTCCCATGATGCCATAAGTAGGATTTTCCTTTGTACAGGGTGGTACCCGCACCCCAAAACTGCGGACATCTATAGAAAGCGGTTCTTTTAAAACATCAGGAATAATATCTCTGGGAATTGTCACCCGCGGATTGGGGCAGGGCTGACCCGGCTCATCCTCAATATGCTCCCAGATTAAAGCTGTACTGTTTGGAGCTGCATCAATATTTAAAAATAGTAATGGTTTATCAGGATTGGCTGTAATGGCCTCCAGATTGGGTTCAGTACCATACCTATCGATGTGATCAACCCGTACAAACCAGGAATTTTCAGCATCCATTAAAGTCAGTTTACCATTATCTTTCTGCAGTGAATTATGACAGATTGCCATGTCATCAGTCATCGGCCGCAGTCCACAGCCCTGAGGCAGGGTAATGTGGAACTTCTCATCTGTCATTAAATTCTTACCAAATAGGAGGCGCCCACTTCTTTCGCGGTGCATATCCTCCAGCATTTCACTTTTTCCACCACCACTGGCGCCCTCGTGAGAAATATTTACTGTATTGCCATAAGGGGTTACTACCTGGACAGCCGAGCAGTGCAGGGTTACCCATTCTTCTTTTTCCCCCTGATTGATCAGCATTCCATAAACTCCCTTTTTAGCACTCGGTCCTGGATAAAGATTATAGGCAAACATTTCATATTTACTATCCAGTCGGCGGTGAACTACCACCTGTTTACCGTCAAAATGAGTGTGGCGAAATGGTGGTGCTACATATATGTGGGAGGTGGGCTTAAATAGCTCTTCTCGCTTTCGGGTATCAACTATCCCCTGCAGCAGGGAAAGTCCAAAAGCAAAAAAGGCAGCATTAGCCGGCACCAGGGCCATTGCCTTCACTCCCAAACCATTAGGCCCAGTCTCAAAGAAAAAGAGGGCCAGTTCCTGGGTCTTCAACCACTCAAAAGTTTCACCCCTCATTTTTTCTGTAAAATCTTCTCCAAAACGCTCCTCATATCTTTCCTTATCAGTCGGCTTCTCGTCAGCAATCAGCATACAATTTGGATCACGGCGGCGCATATAGGATTCAGGATAATTAGCTGAAATCCCATTTCTAACCTTACAGACAACAGCTTCTACAACCTGACCCCGCTCAGGAATATCATATTTCACTTCCTGACAGCCATTTTTAGCATCTCTAACAGACAGCTCAACCAGCTGCTGCTCACTATGAGCAACTGTGTAT
>QBLP01000009.1 GCA_003070825.1 Halanaerobium sp.
TATATTATCTCTAAAGAAGGGAATTACTATGGAAGCAAAAGACAGCAAAAAAATTTTTGGCTGGTCCGGTCCGGCAGCAGGAGCAGCAATTTTTCGAATCATCAAAGAGATCGGACCACTTTCGAGAACTGAGATAGTAAAACAGACCGGTTTATCAAAATCGACTGTCAGTGTTCACACCAAAAAACTGCTGGAAATGGGGCTAATCAAAAAGGAAAAAGAAAAAAGTGATAAAGCCGGCAGTGTAGGGAGAAACCGGCAGCTGCTCAAATTTGCCAAAAACAATGGTTATATTATAGCTATTGATCTCGGGGCAACAGGTCTAAATGTAGCTCTCTGTAATCTAGATGCTGAAATTATTGAAATGAAGGTCAGTGATATTTTAGTCAACAGCGGGCCAAAAAAAGTTATGAATAAAATTGACCAGCTGATAAAAGAACTCCTGGAGTCAAATAACCTTCAGCAAAAAAAGATTTTTGGGATTGGAATGGGGGTTCCGGGTCCGGTTGAATTTTCTAAGGGTCTGCCGGTATCACCACCAATTATGCCCGGCTGGCACTTAAGCTCCTTAAAACAGATTTTACAGGAAAAATATAAATGCCCCGTTTTTATCGATAATGATGTTAATGTGATGGCAGTAGGAGAAAAACACGCAGGTCTGGCTCAGGATGTTTCCAACTTTATTTTTATCAAAATTGGAACCGGAATTGGGGCCGGCATAATCTGTGAAGATAAACTTTACCGCGGCTCTAAAGGTTGTGCTGGAGATATTGGTCATATTGGAATTGAAGGTGAGGAAGAATTATGTCCCTGCGGCAACCGGGGCTGTCTGGAAATAGTAGCAGCCGGACCGGCAATTGCCAAAAAAGCAAAAGCAGCCGCTAAAAATCGAGAAAGTGAAATTTTATTAAAGACTTTAAATAAAAAAGGAGATCTAACAGCTAAAGATGTAGGAGAGGCAGTACGCAGAAATGACCTGGCTGCCATTAATATAGTCAAAAACAGCGGTCAAAAAATTGGCCAGGTTGCTTCTAGACTGGTTAACTTCTACAATCCATCTTTAATAATTATCGGGGGAGGGGTTGCTAAAATCGGGAATCACCTAATTTCTGCAATCAAAGAGGAGGTGCTGCGCCGTTCTACTTCACTGGCTGTACAGGATTTAAGAATCGAATTATCACAAAAAAATGATGAGATTGCTGTGATTGGAGCTGCTGCGATGGCGGTCAACGAAATTTATTCCCATGATAATGTGACTGAAATGATGTATTTAGATGGCAGCAGCAATTAAATGAGCTCAAAGGGGGTGTGATTTTGAAAAGAATAATCGCTGTAAACTCAAATACCTACCACGGATTTTCACTTAAAGATGCTATTTCAGGCATCAAAGCAGCCGGTTTTAACTACATTGAACTTACTGCTACCAAGGGCTGGACAGAACATGTTTTTCCCACCATGTCTTTAAATGAATTATATGAGGTCGAAGAGCAGCTGATTGAGGCCGGCTTAACTCCAATTTCTTTAAGCGGCCACACCAATTTAATGGACAATAATCGCCTTGATGATTTTATTGCCAATATCAGGCTGGCCCATTTTTTTGGTTGTAAATATATAATTTCTTCAATTGGAGAGGCCCATCTTGAAGATCAGGCTGAGCTTTCTGATCAGAAGACTGCGGAAAATATTAAAACTTTAATTCCCTACCTCGAAGATTACGGTCTGATTTTAGGTCTTGAAAATCACGGCAAACATGGAACGGGAAAGCGGCTTAAAAAAATTGTTGACCTGATTGACTCTGAGCGGGTTGTGGTTAATTATGATACGGCCAATGCAATTTTTTATGGAGAAGAAAACCTTGATTTAGCAGCTGATTTGAAGTCGGCTCTGGATAAGGTTGGCCATCTGCACTTAAAAGATAAGGCCGGTGCTCAAAAAGAGTGGAATTTTCCCGCTCTGGGCAGAGGAAATATTGACTTTGAGCCGCTATTTAAGCTATTAAAAGAAAGTGAGAATAATTCACCTTTCAGTATTGAAATAGAATTTAGAGAGGACGGCCCTGCAGATCTGGCAGAAGTTAATCAGGCGGTCAAAGAGTCCTATCAATTTTTAAAAGAAGCTGGTTTTAAACTCTGATTTTAAGTTTCTATCTCAAAAATTAAAATTATCAGCTGCAGTAAATGAGGAAGGGAGGTAGTGAATGCAGAAAGTTGCAATTGTTGGTGTTGGTGGGATGGGGACAGTTCATTTCAATAATTACGCTCAGATAGAAAAAGCAGAGGTCAAGGCAGTTGTCGGTCCTTCGGAAGCTGACAAAAAGCAGGCTCAAAAATGGGGAGTTAAAATTTATCCGGACTTAGAAAAGCTACTGGCTGCAGAAAAGATCGATCTGGTTGACATCTGTACCCCGACTTTTTTACATGTTGAATATGCTCTGCAGGCTTTAAATGCCGGTAAAAATGTCATCATTGAAAAGCCGATTGCTCTGCACCGGGAAGATGCGGATAGAATTTTTGCTCTGGCAGCTGAAAAAAACGCTCAGGTTTATGTCGGTCAGGTACTGCATTTTACCAGAGAAGTAGAAATTCTAAAAGAAGCAGTTAAAAATAAAAAATACGGCCGGGTACTGGATGCCTATTTTATCCGCCTGACTGCTGCTCCTGACTGGTCTGCTGGCGGCTGGCTCTTTGATAAAGAAAAGAGTGGTCTGCTGCCCTTTGACTTGCACATCCATGATCTTGATCTGATTATCAGTCTTTTCGGCAGACCGGAAAGCTACAGCTTTAATACTGCCGGCAGCAGGGGCGGTAAGTTTAAGGAACACTACCGCTTTAATTATAATTTTGGTGAGCTAAATGTGGGGGCAGAAGCAGCCTGGTACAAAGCCAGTTATCCCTTTACAGCCCGCTGGCGTGTCTACTTTGAAAAAGGGCTTTTAGTCAACGAAGAAAAACTGATTTTTTATCCTGCAGAGGGAGAGCCGGTTGAATTTGAAACAGCCCAGGAACCAAAAATTGAAACCGGAATTAATTTACCGCCAACTGCAATGTTTTACCATGAGCTTTCACATTTTATTGAATCAGCGGAAAAGGGTATTCCCACTGATCGGATGACAGAAGAGGAATTAATCACCACAGTTGAAATTCTAGAAGATATAGCCAAGCTGAAATAGTATTCTGAGCAGTTAAAGAAGATATTCAGACAGGGGTTTTAACAGCAGTATTAGCTGCTGGATTTGATAGAGATTTTCAATTAAAAAAGGAGGAAATTTATTATGAAAAAGGCTTTAGTGTTTTTGGTTGTTTTTTCTCTCTTGGTAACTCTTGTTTTAGCTGGCAGTGTAAGTGCTCAGGATAAGCATAAGATAGGTATTTTAGCCCCTGCTGTTACTCACGGCTGGGTTGCTGCTGTTGCCTATCATGCCGAAGCTCGCTGCGAAGAGCTTTCTGACGAGATTGAATATCGGATTCAGACCAGCAGCAATGCTTCCGAGATGACCTCTCAGCTTGATGATCTAAAAACCTGGGGTGCAGAAGCAATAGTTGCCTTCCCTCAGTGGACTGGAATGGAAGTTCCAATTCAGATGGCTATTCAGGATGGAGTCGAGGTTGTAAACTTTGACATCAAGATTGATGTTGATGGAGTTTATCGGGTAGCCGGAGATAACTATGATATGGGAGTTCAGGGAGCTCACTATATCTCAGATAAAATCGGTAATGAAGGTACAGTTGTGATTTTAGAAGTACCTACAGCCGGTTCAGTTTCCGAGCTCCGCAAAGAAGGCTTTTTAGATACCCTGGACGAAATTGGTACTGATTATGAACTTCACACCTATGCTACTCAGTTTACCAGAGAAGCAGGTTTAAGTGATATGTCAGATATTTTAGTCAGACACGATCAGATCGATGCAGTTTACTCCATGGATGATGAAACTTCAATTGGTGTTTTAAAGGCAATCGAAGAAGCTGGCCGCGAGGATATCAAAGTAGTTACCGGTGGTGGCGGTATGCAGGAATACTTCGAAATGATGCCCGAAAATGAAGATATCTGGATTCAGTCAGCCCTTTATTCACCTGCAATGGTTAAAGACGCTGTTGATATGGCAGTCGATGTTTTAGAAGGAGAAGATGTACCAGAGGAAAAAATTATTCCTACAACCATAGTTGACCGCACAAATTATAAAGAGTTCTTAGATCCAGATTCTCCTTATTAAAATCAATTAGTATAATTCACCAGACTCTATTTAATCGCAAATTGATAGAGAAGTTAAATATTTAAGTAAGTCAGAGGTTGTGGATCCCACAGCCTCTGATTTCAATTGACGGGATGTGATTAAATGAAGATTGAAATGAAAAATATCGATAAGGCTTTTGGTGCCATTGAGGCGGTTAAGGATGTTTCTTTTTCAGTTTCTGGAGGTGAAGTCTGTGCTCTAATTGGAGAAAATGGTGCCGGCAAATCAACTCTGATGAATATTCTGGGAGGAGTGCTGCCTGCCGACCGCGGTGAAATCTTAATTGACGGCCAGCAGGTTAATTTTCAGAAACCTGCAGATTCTCTGAATGCAGGAATTGCTTTTATTCACCAGGAATTAAATTTGATCAATGATCTTCCTATTTATGAGAATATGTTTATCGGGCGGGAGCTGAAGAAAAAAGGCAGAATCTTAGATTTAGAAAAAATGATTGCCAGAACCCAGGAGGTTTTTGACCAGATGGAAATTGACCTTGATCCCAAAACAATGGTCAGAGATCTTGATACCTCCTATAAGCAGATTGTTGAGATTTCGCGAGCAATTATGATGGATGCCTCGATTATCATTATGGATGAGCCGACGACTTCCCTTACAGATCAGGAAATTGAGCGAGTTTTTGAGATGATGAAGACCCTAAAAAAACAGAATGTAGGAATAGTTTTTATTTCTCATAAACTAAATGAGGTTATAGAATTCTGTGACCGCTACTCGGTTTTGAGAAATGGTGAACTGGTGGCAGAAGGAATGGTCAGTGAGGTTAATGTTGACCAGCTGGCGAGAGCAATGGTCGGCCATGAGCTGAGAACTGAATCGCTGCAGCGAAAAACCGAGTCCGGCAGAGAAGTGCTGCGGGCTGAAAATTTAAGCTATAATAATGATTTTAAAAATATTTCTTTCAGTGTACATCAGGGAGAAATCCTCGGAGTGACCGGGCTTTTAGGAGACGGCAGACAGGAGCTCTTCCAGGCTATTTTTGGCAGTGGGGAGATTGAAGCCGGAGAACTTTATTTAAATGATCAGCGAGTAGAGATCAAAAACACTACCGATGCCCTGCAGAAGGGGATTGGCTATTTGCCGCGAGACCGGAAAGAAAATGGAATTATTAAAGATATGGATATTTTTGAAAATGCTTCAATAGTGACCTGGCCTTTATTTGATAACTTTGGAATTATTGACCGGGAAAAACAGGAGCAGGAATTTAAAGAGCAGGTTGAAAGACTTGGAATCAAGATGGGAGCAAAAAATGATTCCATCAATAGCCTCTCCGGAGGTAATCAGCAGAAAATTGTGCTTGCCAAATGGTTAATTGCAAACCCGGAAATATTTATTCTGGATAACCCGACTCAGGGTGTTGATGTGGGGGCAAAAGAGGATATTTATGATATTATTCTGGAGCTGGCGGCAGAGGGAATCGCCGTGGTTATTTTATCCAGTGAGGCCAAGGAGATTATTCGGATCTGTGATCGGGCCCTGGTGATGTATCACGGAGTAATTCAGGGAGAGCTGAGCCAGGCTGAGATGAGCGAACACGAGATTATGCGGCTGGCAACAGGAGCCAGTTTAAATTCAGTGCAGGAGGGGGCAGAAGATGCAGAAAAATAACAAGCAGAACTCAGAACAGGGATTTAAGCAGTGGTTTATCAAAAAGTGGTCCACTGAGCCAATTTTCAGCACCGGGATTGCTCTAATAGTGATGATTATTTTACAAACCTGGAGTCTTGGTTTTGATTATGATTCTTTTGGCAGCTGGTTTTTCACCTGGACTAATAACTGGATTAATATTCTGCGGAATAATGCCGGGGTTGGTCTGATAGCGCTGGGCATGTCCTTTGTTATCATGTCAGCCGGGATTGACCTTTCGGTTGGTTCGACAATGGTGGCAGTTGGAGCAGCCTTGATGATGCTGATCGATAGAGGCCCCAATGGGATTTTAATAAATTTAGGAATCGAAGGGATTCCGGCTATTTTAATTGCAATTTTAGTCTCACTTGCCTTCGGCTATTTTCTGGGTAATTTAAATGGGATTTTAATTACCAGGGGAGGAATACCACCCTTTGTGGTAACTCTGGCTACAATGAAGCTCTACCGCAGTGTAACCCAGCACTTTATGCAGGGCTATAACCCGCGCGTCCCGCTTGAGTTTTTGCCGATTTCAAACTTTCAGATCGGCAGGTTTCGCATGATGCCCATTATTTACTGGCTTTTGATTGCAGCAGTATTATATTTTATGTCCAAGCGGACGACCTTTGGCCGCCAGATAATTGCTGTCGGCTCCAATGAGCGCTCGGCCAACCTGTCTGGAGTTAATGTCAAAAAAGTTAAGCGCCGGGTTTATGCGATTACTGGACTGCTGGTCTCCTTTGCGGCAATTATTCAGGTTTCCCGGATCGGTTCGATGGATTATGCCAATGCCGGCAGCGGTTATGAGATGGAAGCCATCGCAGCGGCTGTTGTTGGTGGAACCAGTATGAGTGGTGGTCGGGGAACGGTTATCGGTACCTTACTTGGTGTTTTAATTATTGCTGTTATGAATAACCTGCTCAATCTGCTCGGAGTACCGCCATTTCTCCGCGAAGCTTTTAAGGGCCTAATTCTAATCGGAGCAGTTTTAATGCAGAAAAAACAGAAAACAGTTTAATTTTTAAATAATTTTTATTCTAAAAATATCTTTTATTTAAGCGACCAGAAAAGGATGTGATCTGATGTCAAAGCTTAAAGTTGGAATTATTGGTACAGGTTTTGTTGGAGCAGCCCATGTTGAAGCTTTGAGGAGACTCGGTAATGTTGAAGTCAGAGCAGTTGTAGCCAGCAGCCTTGAATCTTCAAAAAAGGCAGCAGAAAAGTTGAATGTTCCGGCATATTATGCTGATTATCAGGAAATGCTGGCAGAAGAAGAGCTGGATGTAGTCCACAACTGCACACCCAACTACCTTCACTTTCCGGTCAACAAGGCTTTTTTGGAGGCGGGAGTCCATGTTTTTGCCGAAAAACCACTGGTGATGAACACAAAAGAAGGCAGCGAGCTCTTAGAAATCATCGCAGACAAAAACATATATGCCGGGGTGAATTATAATTACCGCCACTATCCTCTGGTTAAAAAGATGCAGAATCAGGTGCAGGAGGAACTGGGAAAGCTCTTTCATATTCAGGGACATTACCTGCAGGACTGGATGCTTTTTGAAAACGACTACAGCTGGCGGGTTGATCCAGAAAAAGGTGGGAAATCGCGAGTTGTGGCTGACATCGGCTCTCATTTCTGTGATCTCTTGCAGTATCTGACCGGCAAGAAAATAAAGCGCTTAATTGCTAATACAAAAATTGTGCATCCGGAGCGGAAAAGACCGCTTTCTGAAGTGAAAAGTTTTGCCCGGGCAGAAAAGGAAGTAGAATACGAAAGCTACCAGGTGGAGACAGAAGATTATGCCTCTGTGCTTTTTGAACTCGAGGATGGCACAGCCGGTAATTTTACTGTTTCTCAGGTTGACGCCGGCCACAAAAATGATCTTTTTATCGAGATCAGCGGCAGCAAAAAAAGCTTGAGCTGGTCCCAGGAAAAGGCCAATCATCTTTTTATCGGTCATCGGGAAGAGGCCAATCAGGATTTAGTTCGCGATCCTTCACTTTTAGAGGGAAAGGCTGCCGAGCGCTGCTATTACCCGGGCGGTCATATTGAGGGCTGGTCTGAAGGCTTAAAAAATTCAATTAAAGATTTTTATGACTGCATCCTGGCTGCTGGGAATCCGGCTGATTATGACTTTGCCACCTTTGCTGACGGCCAGCAGGAAGTAAAGATTACGGAAGCCATCTTAAAGAGCAGTCGGGAGCAGAGCTGGGTGGAAATAGACTAGCTCAAATATTTGCAAGCAATTTTGACTTGATTTGACTGACTAATTTCTAAAATTTAAACAGCCAAGTGAAAGGAAGTGTTGACTATGGGACGAAAAGTAACGCTATTTACCGGCCAGTGGGCAGATATGAAATTTGAGAACTTAGCTCAGACCGTAAGTGAAATTGGTTATGATGGTCTGGAAATAGCCTGCTGGGGAGATCACTTAGATGTTCAGAAAGCGGCAGAGGAAAGTTCCTATGTAGAAAAGAAACTGGAGATTCTTAATAAATATAACCTGGGAGTCTGGGCCATCGGCAACCACCTCGCCGGCCAGTGTGTGGGTGACCGCTATGATCCCCGCCTTGATAATTTTGCCCCGGAAAAATATGCAGGCAAGCCAGATGAAATTAGAAAATGGGCGGTAGAGGAGATGCAGCTGACAGCAGTGGCTGCCAAAAACCTTGGTGTGGATACAGTTACCGGTTTTACAGGCTCTCCAATCTGGAAGTTTTTCTACTCTTTTCCTCAGACTACGCAGGAGATGGTCGAAGAGGGTTTTGAACGGATAGTTGAACTCTGGAATCCAATTCTTGATGTTTTTAAGGAAAATGGAGTCAAATTTGCTCTCGAAGTTCACCCAACAGAAATTGCCTTTGATTTTTACACAACCGAAAAGCTGCTGGATAAGTTTGACTGGCGGCCTGAATTTGGCATCAACTTTGACCCGAGCCATTTAATCTGGCAGGGGCTGACTCCCCATCTCTTTTTGCGGGATTTCAGTGAGCGGATCTATCATGTGCATATGAAGGATGCAGCAGTAACTCTAAACGGCAGAGAAGGTATTTTAGGATCTCACCTTCCCTTTGGTGACCGCCGCCGCGGCTGGGATTTTCGCTCCCTCGGCCACGGAGACATCGATTTTGATGAGATTATCCGCGAACTTAACAAAATGAATTACACCGGTCCCCTTTCTGTGGAATGGGAAGACAGCGGTATGGATCGGATCTATGGAGCCCGGGAGGCACTTAACTTTGTCCGCGAGATTGACTTTAAACCCTCTGAGCTGGCCTTTGATAATTCAATGGAGAAATGATATCTTATTGAACCAGGTCCAAAACGGCCGTTTTGGACCTGGTTCAAGTGCGGTGATTCACAAATAGAATTTTACTAATCCCTTCTGGCTCTTATCAGCAGAAGGGTTTTCTTTTGAATGGATTTTAGATAGAGGAATTTTCCAGATTATAAAGAATTATTAAAATAACAGCCTAAATATCAATTAAATTTGTTAGCTGGCAAAATAGATAAATAGAGAGGGGCGATGATTTTGGCAGAGGAATATTATCAGAAAAAAATTGATTCAATTATTAAAAACTTCAATACTGACCCGGAGAGTGGACTTAGTTCAGAAGAATTAAAAAAGAAGAAAGAAGAACATGGGCCCAATAAGCTCCGGGAATCAGAGGGAGTTTCTTTCTGGAAAATTCTTTTAAATCAGCTTAAAGATTTGATAATTATTATTTTAATAATTGCAGCTGTACTTGCCTTTTTGATCGGAGATACTCTGGAGGGCTATGCAATTCTGGCGGTAATTGTTTTTAACACAATTATCGGTTTTGTGACTGAATATCAGGCTCAGAAGGCAGTCGCTTCTTTAAAAAATGTTTTGAGCAAAAAGGCAATGGTAATTCGGGAAGGCAAGAAGGAGGAAATCGAAGCTGTTGATCTGGTACCGGGAGATATTATCTTTATCGAAGAAGGAGATCAGATACCGGCAGATGCAAGACTGATTGACTCCAATAATTTAACTATTAATGAAGCTTCGCTGACCGGAGAATCCGAAAGTGTGGCCAAAGAGGCAGAGGCCCAGTTTGATTCGGAAAAGACACTGGCTGAAAGAAATAATATGATCTACATGGGAACAACAGCCGCCCGCGGTAAAGGAAAGGCAGTGGTTACTGCAACTGCAGAGGATACAGAAATCGGTAAAATTGGCGCCATGCTGGATGAAACTAAGGAGGGTAAAACTCCGCTTGAAAAAAGACTGGAGAGGCTCGGTAAATCCCTAATAAAAATTACCCTGGTGGTAATTGCTGTGCTGACAGTGCTCGGAATTGTTATGGGACGCCCGGTCTATGATACAGTTAAGACTGGAATTGCCCTGGCAATTGCTGCCGTTCCAGAAGGACTGCCGATAATTGCAACTGTAACCCTGGCGATCGGGATGAAGAAGATGGTCGAGCATCAGGCTCTGGTCAGAGAACTTCTGGCAGTTGAAACTCTTGGTTCAGTTACTACAATCTGCACCGATAAGACAGGCACAATCACTGAAAATCAGATGACACTGCGGAAAATTTATCTAAATGACCATTTAATCGAAATTAGCGGTACCGGCTATCAGCCGGAAGGTGATTTTCTGCTTGAGGATGAAAAGATTGAGCCGGGAGCTGAGGCGAGTCTGGAGCTGACATTAAAAGCGGCACTGCTCTGCACCTCAGCTGAGTTAACTAAAGAAGATGGTGATTATAAGGTTCTCGGAGAGGCTACAGAAGGTGCTCTTTTAACTGCCGGCAGGAAGGCTAACTTTTCCAAGGAGAGTTTAAAAGAAGAGGGTTATCAGAAGCTGGCCGAAATTCCTTTTAACTCAGACTATATGTATATGGCAGTCAGCTATGCCCTGCCTGATGGCAGAGAACACCTTTATCTAAAAGGTTCACCGGATGTGGTGCTTGAAATGTGTGATTCGATCATGATCAACGGTGAAAAAAAGGAATTAACCGAGGCTAAAATTGATGAAATTCAGGCAAAAAATAAGAAGCTGGGAGAAGAAGGCCTCCGCATTCTGGGAGTTGCCTATCAGGAAGGGAATAATTTAGATTCGGAAGAAAAACTGCAGACTGAGATTGAAAGCTCTCTCACTTTTCTGGCCCTGACAGCAATTATTGACCCACCAAGGGAGTCAGTAAAGGAAGCAATTAAGGAAACTAAAAAAGCAGGAATCAAAACAAAAATGATCACCGGTGACCAGATGGATACAGCTGCTGCTATTGCCAGAGAAGTTGGGATTGCAGGCAGTGATAATGTAATCAGCGGTCAGCAGATTTCCAAAGCTTCTGCTAGTGAGTTAAGAGAACTGATTAAAAATAATTCTGTTTTCTCGCGGGTTACCCCGGAGAATAAACTGCAGATTATAGAAGCTTTAAACGAAGAAAATGAAGTTACTGCGATGACCGGTGATGGTGTAAACGATGCTCCGGCCCTTAAAAAAGCAGATATTGGGGTTTCAATGGGCAAAAGGGGAACCTCAGTTGCCAGAGAGGCTTCGGATATGGTACTTTTGGATGATGATTTTGCCACAATTGTAACTGCTGTGCGCGAAGGCAGGGTTATATTTGATAATATCCAGAAGTTTATCTACTTTCTCTTTTCCAACAATCTGAGCAAGATAATTTATATTTTCTTAGGTATCATCTTCAATCTGCCGCTGCCGCTTCTGGCAATGCAGATTCTCTGGATTAATGTGGTGATCGATGTTTTCCCGGCCCTCTCACTTGCCTGGGAAAAAGAAGAGGATAATATTATGGAGCGGGAGGCTACAACTGAAAGAAATATTATGGATAAGGCTTTTAAGAAAAAAGTTGGCCTGCACAGTCTGATTCTGGCAGCAGGACCGATGCTTCTATACCTCTGGGCCTTAAATGGCAGCTACAGTCTGGAGATCAGTCGGACCTTAAGTTTTAGCTCACTGGCCTTTATTCAGCTGTTCCATGTTTTCAATGCCCGCCGCAAATCAGGCCTGGCCTTTGATAAAACTGTTCTGGAAAATCATTATCTCTGGCTGGCAGTAGGAGTTGGAATAGTATTTCAGCTGGCAGCAATTTATTTAGCACCACTGCAGAATATACTTTCTACAGTGGCTATCCCAGCAGAGTTGTGGCTGCCGACAGCTGCAGCGATTATTCTGCCGATGCTGATCATTCAGTTGATCAATGTTTTTGCTGGTAGATAAGATTGAGATAAGTTTGGACCTGGTTAAAGTAAATAATTTCACAATAAAATCAAAATAGAAATTATCTTTGGTAACTGGCAGCTTTTTATTTTAGGCTGCCAGTTTTTCTTAGTTATTTTTTTCAAATTAGCAGGGGAATTTATTTTGCCGAAGAATATATAATATGTAGAGATAGGTTTAATCTACTTTAGGTTAAATTTTCGGAAAATTTAGTTAACAAAAAAGGGGGGGAGAGTTAGAAAAGTTTGTGTGGTGGTTTTCTTATGTAAAAAGGGGAGGTAAAAATGCGTAAAAATTTAACACTGTCGCTTATTCTGGTGTTGTTGATCTCTCTTATTTTTTCAGTCAATCTCTTTGCTCAGGAAAAAGGTGGTACTCTGCGTTATGCAATGATCGATACTCCTCCTTCTCTTGACCAGCAGGTTGTAACTTCAGACCTGGCAACAATTATTGCTCAGCATATTTTTGAAGGTTTATATACTTTCAATTCTCAGTATGCTCCAGTACCAATGCTGGCTGAAGGCTCAATGGTTAAGGAAGACGGTAGACTGGTTACTATCAATCTCCGCCAGGGGGTTACCTTCCATAATGGTAAGGAAATGACCTCAGAGGATGTTGTAGCATCACTAAAACGCTGGGGAGAATTTGGGGTTAGAGGTCCTGTCTTATTTAATTATATTGAAGCCGTTGAGGCAAATGGCAGCTATGCTGTTGACCTTCATTTTTCTGAGCCATTTTCTGCCTGGCAGTCAATGCTGGCCTTTATCAATGGGGGACCGGTAATTCTGCCCAGCGAAATTATGGAAAATGCAGATGAAAGACCAATTAGTCCTGAAGATTATATTGGAACTGGCCCCTATGAATTTACCAGATGGGATACCGGTCGTTTTATTCAGCTATCCAGATATGAAGATTATGCAGCCCGATCTGATCAGGCCGATGGTTATGGTGGCGAAAGAATAGCATATTTTGATGAGCTGCGCTTTATCCCTGTCTCTGAAGTAGGAACCAGAATTAATGGTCTGCGTGCAGGTGATTATGATTATGCAGAAAGTATGCAGGGAGACCTTTATGAAGATTTAAAAGCGGATGATAGAGTCAATGTTTTAGTCAATCAGGGTGCACAATTTGGGGAAGTATTTTTCAATCAGAAACAGGGTATTATGACTAATAAGAAACTGAGACAGGCTATACTGGCCGCTGTGGATATGGAACCTGTTATGCAGGCAGCTCACGGTCATCCTGATCTCTGGGATCTTAACGGATCGATTATGCCTGAAAAAACAATCTGGTATTCTGAAGCTGCGATTGAAAAATACAGCCGTGGTGATGCAGAACTTGCCCGAAAACTGGCAGAAGAAGCAGGCTATAATGGTGAAAGAATCAGATATATGGCAACCACCTCCTATCAGACAATGTATGACAGCAGTGTGGTAATTGCTCAGCAGTTATCAGAAGCAGGTTTTAATATTGATCTGCAGATTTATGACTGGGCAACTCTGGCCAGCAGAAGAAACGATCCTGAAGTCTGGGACCTTTTTTATACCTGGCACGGCTTTGTTCCGGATCCAATTCTTTATACCTTCTTAAGCCCAACCTATCCTGGCTGGTGGGATACAGCTAAGAAGAGACTGCTTGTCAATAACTTTACTCAGGCTATGGAGCAGGAAGAAAGAGTTGAAATTTGGTCTGAGCTGCAGGAAGAAATCTACGATCATGTGCCAATATTGAAAACAGGAGACAACTATACCTACGATATAGTAGTTCCGGAAGTTAAAGGCTTTGGCGAAACTTCCTTAATCTGGCCGAAATTCTGGAATATCTGGTTTGAATAGTGTAATTATGTTCTAAAGGGCTCTTTTTTAGAGCCCTCTTCAACTATAAGGAGGTTTTTCTATGTGGGTCTATACTTTTAGAAGATTATTAACTATTATTCCCACTCTGCTGGTTGCCTCAATAATAATTTTTTCTTTTATGCATTTAATGCCCGGAGACCCGGCAGCTGTAATGCTGGGAACCAATGCCACTCCCGAACAGGTTGAGAGGCTGAGAACACAGATGGGATTAAATAGACCAATCTATATTCAATTTTCAACCTGGATTAGAGGAGCCTTTGTGGGTGATCTTGGAGAATCAATCTTTTTTCAGAGTCCGGTGATGTCGGTTATTAGGTCCAGAGCGGAAACGAGTATTTTAATTGCTTTTTTTTCAATGATTTTAATTTTAACAATTGGAGTACCAGTGGGAGTAATTTCTGCAGTTAAAAACAATACGCTCTTAGATCAGTTTTCGATGGGTTTTGCCATGCTGGCAGCTTCCATACCAACTTTCTGGCTGGGGCTTAACTTAATGATAATTTTCTCTGTGAATTTAGGCTGGCTGCCCTCATCGGGATTTCCTTCGGTCATAGAAAGCGGCAATTTGATGAATTTAAAATATTTAATCCTGCCCTGTCTGACTCTGGCTGCTCCCAACTCTGCCCTGATTATCCGTCTGACGAGGTCAAGTATGCTTGATGTAATGAGCGAAGAATATGTAAAAACAGCCCGGGCCAAAGGTTTAAAAGAATCTGAAGTAGTAATCAAGCATATTTTTCGCAATGCCATAATTTCCGTTGTCTCAGCACTGGGCTTTACCTTTATTGCCCTGTTATCAGGTACAGTTGTTACCGAAACTGTTTTTTCCCTGCCCGGGGTAGGCAGTTTGGTGGTCCAGTCAGTTTTAAGAAGAGATTATCCTGTGATTCAGGGAGTTATCTTTGTTGTTGTAATACTTTATGTGCTAATCAATCTGCTGACAGACCTGTCTTACGGCTTTCTGGATCCAAGAATCACCTATGATTGAGGAAAGGAGGAAAGCAGATGCGCTACGGCTTCAAGTTCTGGCGAAAATTGTTTAGAAGAAAAATTACTCTGCTGGGAGCTCTGCTTTTAACTATGATTATTTTGATGGCACTTTTAGCGCCAGTAATTGCTCCCTATGACCCGATGAAGATTAATCCGATTGAGCGGCTGCAGAATCCAAATCAGACTCACTGGTTTGGGACTGATAATTTTGGCCGCGATATTTTCAGCAGGATTGTTTATGGAGCTCGGATTAGTGTGCTCAGCGGTTTTGGAGTAGTTATTTTTTCGGTTGTTTTTGGAGTTGTGCTGGGAGCTCTTTCCGGCTATTTTGATAACCTCGGTATTTTTATTATGCGTTTTATTGATGTGGTCATGGCCTTTCCTCCGCTGATGCTTGCTCTGGCTTTAATGGCAATTTTAGGGCAGGGACTGGTCAATGTAATTATCGCCGTTGGTGCTGTCTATCTGACCAGAACCGCCCGTATCACCTATGGTCTTACTTTAAAAATTAAAAAGGATGCCTTTATTGAGGCGGCAGTAGCAGAAGGAGCTTCAAATAAGCGGATTCTATTTCTGCATATTATTCCTAATCTTCTTTCCCCAATTATAGTGCAGGCAACTTTTACCTTTGCTTTTGCTCTGCTGGAGATGGCAGCTCTTGACTTTCTGGGAGTCGGAATTCCACCTCAGATTCCAAGCTGGGGTAATATGCTGAGTTCAAGTCAGGTATATATAACAAGGGCCCCCTGGCTGATATTTTTTCCAGGACTCTTTATTGTGATTACTGTGCTTTCTTTTAATCTTTTTGGTGATGCTTTAAGAGATCGACTTGATCCTAAATTTAAAGACCTTGTCTAATAGATGGAGATGAGATTAATGAAAATAGATTTAATGATTAAAAATGCTAAAATAATTGATGGCAGTGGTAATCCCTGGTTTTATGGAGCGGTTGCAGTTAGTGATGGTAAAATTGCTGCTGTAGATAGAAAAGAAAATCCAGAAAAGCAGAGTAAATATCGGGTGGCAGAGCTGGTTGATGCTCAAAAGAAATATTTAAGCCCCGGTTTTATTGATGTCCACAGTCATTCTGACTTTGTCTTTTTTATCGATCCCGATGCTCAGAGCAAGCTGAGGCAGGGAATTACCACTGAAGTAATAGGTAACTGTGGAATTAGTGGCGCCCCCTATAATCAGCGCTCAGCTGACCAGGTTAAGAGTTTTACCTATGGTTATCAGCCGGACTGGAAGGGTCCTTCAGAATTTTTAATTGCTCTAAAAGAAGTTGAAAAAACAGTTAATCTATGCCCACTTTTAGGCCACGGCACTCTGCGGGCAGCGGTGATGGGAATGGAGAATAGAGCTGCTTCGGCGTCGGAATTAAAAAAGATGAAGGGAATTTTAAGAGAAGCTCTGCACCTCGGCTATCGCGGGATGTCGACCGGGCTCTATTTTTCTCCCGGTAATTTTGCGGGAGAAGAAGAGCTTTTAGACCTGAGCAGACTTTTGAAAAAGGAAGGCGGGGTTCTGACCAGTCATATTCGCGATGAAGGAGTTAAAACAGTTGGCTTTTTAAATGCGGTTAAGGAAATTCTGGGCCTTGCTGAAAAAACTGGAGTTGCACTTCAAATTTCTCATCTTAAGGCTTTTGGCCCTGATGTCTGGGGAACTTCGAAAAAAGTGCTGGAGTTAATTGAAGCAGCCAGAGAAAAAGGTTTTGAAATCAGCTGTGACCAGTATCCCTATCTGGCAACCGGAGGGTTGATGGGCAGTGATGTACTGCCAAATGAATTTTTAAGCGGTAAAACCAATGCCCAGCTGGAGCGGGAATTAAGCGAAAGTGATGTCCGGGAGCAGTTGAGAGATATTGTTGCCTTAAATATTCAGCGGCGGGGTGGAGCTGAGAAGCAGACAATTGCTAATTATCCGGCCGACCACTCACTTGAGGGTAAAACCCTGCAGGAAATAGCTGATCAAAATGAGATTGAACCGGCTGAGGCCCTTTTTGATCTGCTGGCCGATTATTTTGCAGGTGACTGGATTTCTGAAGCCTTAAACAGGGACGATCTGATAAATTTTATGCAGTACCCGGGAACAATGATCAGCAGTGATGGAGTCTCACTGGCCACTTCTGGTCCTCTGGCTGCAGGCAATCCTCATCCCAGAAACTACGGCAGCTGTACTGAAGTGCTGAGTCGATATGTGAGAGATGAAAAAATACTGAGGCTTGAAGATGCTGTCAGAAAGATGACTTCTCTGCCGGCAGCTAAATTTAGTCTTAAAAGCAGGGGGATTATTAAAGCGGGAATGGCAGCAGATCTTGTGCTCTTTGATCTGGAAAGAATTAAGTCACCTAATTTTGAAAAGCCAGCAGTTTATCCGGAGGGGATTGAAGCTGTATTAGTTAATGGAGAATTTGCTGTTAAAGATGGTAAATATCAGGAAGTTAGAGCTGGCCGGGTAATTTAATCAATTTAATCAGCATGTAAAGGAGAATTAAGATGACAACTTATCAGGATTTAGGTGTAAAAAAAATTATTAATGCCGCCGGAACCTATACTAAATACAGCGGCTCCTTAATGTCGAAAGAGGTGCTGGAGGCAATGGAGGCAGCCTCTAAAGACTTTGTGGATATCGATGATCTTTTAATTAAATCAGGAAAATATCTGGCAGATTTAATTGGAGTTGAGTCGGCACTGATTACAGCAGGAGCAGCAGCAGGACTTGCCTTAAGCACAGCTGCCTGTATAGCAGGAAATAATAAGGCGGTTAAGCGGAAGCTGCCTCTGGGTGATAATTTAAAAAACGAAATTATTGTTCAGAAGTCTCACCGCAACCCCTATGACCAGGCGATAATTACTGCCGGAGGTGAGTTTGTAGAAATCGGCAATGCAATTGAATGTTTTGGCTGGGAGCTGGAAGCAGCAATTAGTGAAAAAACAGCAGCTGTCTTTCATTTTATCCAGTCAGATATGTTTCGTTCTTCTCTGCCTCTGGATGAGGTTTTAGAAATTGCCCACAGACATCAGCTGCCGGTAATAGTAGATGCAGCAGCTGAATTACCTCCGCGCAGCAATCTAACTAAATTTATTGAAATGGGAGCAGACCTGGTGTTGTTTAGTGGCGGCAAGGATTTAAGAGGTCCTCAGTCTTCAGGATTAATGCTCGGCAATAAAGATTTAATCGATCTCTGTCGGGCCAATGGTTATCCCAATCATGCACTCGGCAGACCGATGAAGCTGGATAAAGAGACTATAATGGGACTGACAACAGCTGTAGAACTATATTTAAAAGAAGATCAAGAAATGAGAATGCAGAAGTGGCAGCAGCAGGCCGAGTATATTCAGCATAATCTGGAGGGAATTGCTGGTTTAACCGGTCAGGTTGGTTTTCCGGAACAGCCCTTAACTCAGCCGGCGGTTATCCCAAGAGTCTTTTTTGAAGTGGATAAAGAAAAACTGGGGCTGGATAAAGAAGAGCTGGCAGAAAAATTGTATTTTGCTGAGCCGGCAGTTGTGGTTGTTTTTGATAAAAAGCATTTAATAATTAATCCCCATATGCTAAAAGAGGGAGAAGAAAAATATATTGTCGAAGAAATTGCAAGGATAATTGAGGGGGTAGAATAATGAAAGTAGAAGCGAGACTGAAAGAATTAAAGCTGGAGCTGCCGCCTGTACCGAAGCCAATTGCAGAATATATACCTGCCAAAAAAGTTGGAGATCTGGTCTATGTTTCCGGCCAGGGACCGATAAAAGATGGTGAGTTTCTCTATATCGGTAAAGTTGGCGGCAGAGTTACTTTAGAGGAGGGATATCAGTGTGCTGAGCAGTGCTGTCTAAATGCCCTGGCAGCTGTAAAATCTGTTGTCGGCTCCTTAGATGAGGTGGAAGAAATAGTTAAAGTCAGAGGTTTTGTCAACAGCAGGGATGACTTTCTTAAACAGCCGGCTGTGATCAATGGAGCTTCAGAGATTTTGGTTAAGATCTTTGGGGAAAAGGGCAGACACGCCAGAGCAGCTCTGGGAACTTCTGTTTTACCTGATGATATCCCGGTAGAGCTGGAGATGATTGTTAAGGTAAAAAGCAAATAAATCTTTAGTCTTAAGCCGGCAGGAGAAAGGTGAGGGATCAGGATGACCAAATTAGTTAAGAATTTTAAGCTGATAGGATTTAAAGAACAGTATCAGGATCTGAAAGAATTTTATATTAATGACCAGGGGATTGTGCTTTCTGGTGTTGAAGGTGATGATTACGAAATAGTTGATCTCCACAACAATTATCTTTCTCCCGGCTGGATCGATCTGCATACTCATATTTATTATGGGGTTTCAAATCTGGGGGTCAATCCGGATTTGATCGGACCCCAGAATGGAGTGACAGTCCTCGTTGATGCCGGTAGTGCAGGGGAAGCTAATTTTCTCGGCTTTAAAAATTATATAATCAAGCCAAGGAGATATCCAATTTATTCTTTTATCAACCTCAGCTCAACCGGATTGATTAAATCCAATAAAATTAGTGAGTTAAATAGTTTAAATATGATGGACCTGGATAAATTATTTCAGACTGTAGAAAATAATAGAGAATATATTAAGGGTCTTAAACTGAGAGCCAGTGGAGTTATTCTGCAGGACGGATTTGGCAGGGAGATTGTTAAGCTGGCAAAGGTAATGGCGAGAGAGCTTTCCCTTCCTTTAATGGTGCATGTTGGCGAACCTCTGCCCCTATTAGAAGATATTTTGCCAGAACTTGAGCCCGGGGATATTGTAACCCATATTTTCCACGGCAAACGCTGGGGGATCTATAGAAATGGTGAGATCCTGCCTGAATTTAAAGAGGCGATAGCAAAAGGAGTTAAGTTTGACCTGGGCCACGGTGCAGCCAGCTTTAATTTTGATGTTGCCATTCAGGCTTTTAAGGATGGTTATCGCGCTGATACGATTAGTACAGATCTGCATACAGAAAATATTAATGGTCCTGTCTGGGATCTGGCCCTTACGATGTCTAAATTATATAACCTCGGCTTAAGCTTAGAAGAAATCATAGCGGCTGTCAGCCAGCGGCCGGCTGAAATTTTAAAGATCAATTCTTTTCAAAATGAATTTTTTGGGATGCGGGCCCGCTTTACCGTTTTTGAAGATAAGGAGTGCAAACTTTTTGTCTATGATTCTAATAACAATGAGCTTGAGCTGGAAAAGTACATTAATCCTCTGCAGACAATTATCGGTACCGAAATAACACCGGCCAGAACCAGAGTTGACTTTAAAAGTTAGATTGTTAATCAAGATATTTAATTATTAACCAGCATCCCTTTAGTTTTAGCTAGGTGGTGCTGGTTTTTTTCTGTTTAGGATAATAAATTCAAAAAAGTTTAATCGTCTATTTACGATTAACGATAACTATGCTATAATATTTCCCAGGAGGGATTAATGATGCAGAATTCAGAAGCAGAAATAAAAGAGAAGGTAAAGGAAAATTACAGTCAGGTAGTAGAAGAGAATAAGAGCAGTGGCTGCTGCAGCTCTTCCTGCTGTGGAAGCTCAGCCAGGGAAGAGGCTCGGGCAAAAGAACTGGCAGAAAAAATGGATTACAGTCAGGATGATCTGGAATCAGCTTTTGCAGAAGCAAATTATGGACTCGGCTGCGGGAACCCGGGAGCAATTGCTAATTTAAAAGCAGGAGAAACGGTTTTGGATTTAGGCTGTGGAGCCGGTTTTGATGTCTTTTTAGCTGCCCGTAAAGTAGGAAATAAAGGAAAAGTGATTGGTATTGATATGACTGAAGCAATGATCAAAAAAGCAAAAGCTAATGCTGAGAAAAATGAGGTTAATAATGTAGAATTTATTCTGGGAGAAATAGAGGATCTGCCTGTAGAGGATAACAGTATTGATGTAATTATCTCAAACTGTGTAATCAATTTATCACCGGCCAAGCAAAAAGTCTTTGCTGAAGCAAAAAGAGTATTAAAATCTGGCGGCCGACTGGCGATCTCTGATATTTTAAAATCTGAGGAGTTTCCAGCAGCTATCAAAGCCAATCTGGATAACTACAGCGGCTGTGTGACCGGAAGTATTGCAAGGGATAAATTATTATCAATTTTAGAAGAACTTGAATTTAAAAATATAGAGGTCGAAAGAAAATCTCACAGTGATCAAATAGTTGAAGACTGGATTTCCGGGATTGATATCAATGAATATATTTACTCTGCCTACATTAGAGCAGAAAAGTAGGATGAACAAAAACACTGTGATTTTCACCATTGGGCAGTAACTTTGTGCATTTTCTTTAAAATGCTTTCAATTTAGTGTACAATTAACTACTGTAATCTGACAGGTATAATCTGACAGGCGGGAGTGGATATGATGAATCAAAAATCAGAAAACGAAGCAAAGAAAAGTGAAAATCTTGAGCAGCTGGCTGAGCTGGCAAGGGGTTTAAGTCATCCCCACCGACTCAGAATCATTAAGATTCTGGCTGAACTGCCTGCAGATAATCAGTGTATGGTCAGCAGTATAGTCGATCAGCTGCCGATTGCTCAGTCAACAGTTTCACAGCATCTTAAAATTTTGAAGGAGACAGGCTGGATAGAAGGCCGCATTGATGGCCCGCGAGTCTGTTACTGTATCAATGAAGAGGTTTATGCTGAGTATACTGCTGAACTCGAGCACTTATTTGGACCTGGTTAAAGTGTGTTTTTTCACAAAGTTTAATAGTTTCAATAATCCAATCAATTAAGGGTGAAAATTATGGCAGGAAATAAAAGAGGCGATATCAAAAAAGGTTTAAAGGTTAAGGTTGTGCAGAAAAAAGATCAGCGGAGTGGCAATTTAACTGAAGGAGTTGTCAAGAGAATTTTAACTAATTCTGCAACTCATCCGCATGGAATTAAGGTTATGTTGGAAAGTGGCAAAGTTGGTAGAGTTAAAGAAATAATTGAATAATATCTGTAATCATTACCCATGTCCTTAAGATATGGGTAATTTTTTTATTTTTTTACCTATGTTTTATTGTAATAAGTATTAATTACCTGTATAATTGAGTCAAGGAGATGTTGAATATGACTGCAGAGAATTTAAAAATGCTGCCTCCAGAACTAAATCCAGATCAGAGTCAAATTTTAAAACAATTAATTCGTTCTCATAAGGCTCTGGCTGAATTGAAGGGCTTTTCAGAGACAGTACCCAATAAGAATATTTTAATTAACTCTGTCATAATAAATGAAGCCAAAGATAGTTCTGAAATTGAAAATATAATTACTACTCATGCTGAACTATTTAGGGCAATGAGCAAAGAAAATTATAAAAATCCTGCTGCTAAAGAAGTGGTGAATTATAGAAGAGCGCTCTGGCGGGGATTTGAGCTAATAAAAGAAAAGCAGCTTTTAACCACAAATATGATTATAGAGATTCAGAGTATTATCGAAAAAAATAATGCTGGGATTAGAAAAGTTCCGGGAACAGTACTTAAAAATCCTCAAAATGGAGAAATTATCTACACTCCTCCTGAATCAGAAAGAAGAATCAGAGAATTACTAAGTAATCTAGAAAATTATATTAATGAAGATAGTGATGAAGTTGATCCCCTGATTAAAATGGCAGTTATTCATTATCAATTTGAATCAATCCATCCTTTTTACGATGGTAATGGCAGAACAGGTAGAATCCTCAATGTTTTATTTTTGGTACTAAAAGATATTTTAAACAGCCCCATTCTTTATTTGAGCAAGTATATTATTGAAAATAAAAATAGATATTATTCTCTATTTCAAGAAGTGAGAGAAAATAAGGGCTGGGATCAATGGATTATATATTTTTTGAAAGCTTTAGAAGAAACAGCAATTGCAAGTTTAAATGTATTAAAAGACTGTCTCTTATACACATCTGACGCTGCCGACGATCTT
>QBLP01000449.1 GCA_003070825.1 Halanaerobium sp.
TTGCCTGGCCTAATATGCAGATTTTTAATTTAGGAATGATTGTTTTAGCAATTCCTCCACTCTTTGTCTTTGGACGCAAAACTTTTATTACTGCCTATAGAGCAGTCAGCCACGGAAGTGCTAATATGGATGTGCTGATAGCAATGGGTACTGGTGCAGCCTTTATTACCGGACCGGCAGTATTTTTTACTCCGATTGCAAATTATGCAGGAGTTTCAGCAATGATTATGGCTTTTCATTTAACCGGACGTTATATTGAAGAAACTGCTAAAGGCAGGGCTTCTCAGGCAATTAGAAAATTGCTTGAACTGGGAGCAAAAACTGCAACAATTATTGAGAATGGAAATGAAAAAGAAGTTGCAATTGAAGATGTACAGCCTGGAGATATTATGCTGATTAAACCAGGAGAAAAAATACCTACTGATGGAGAAATTGTAGAAGGAGAAACCACAGTTGATGAGTCAATGGCAACTGGAGAATCAATGCCTGTTAAGAGGAAAGAGGGAGATGAAGTAATTGGTGCTACTGTTAATCAGAATGGATTGATTAAGGCCAAGGCCACTAAAGTTGGTAAAGATACTTTCCTGTCTCAGGTAGTAAAAATGGTAGAGGAAGCTCAGGGAACTAAAGTTCCGATTCAGGAATTTGCTGATAAAATAACCGGTATTTTTGTCCCAACTGTTTTAGTTATAGCAGTCTCGACCTTTGTATTATGGCTGATCTTTCCTGATGCATTAAGAGAAGTAGGTTTCTGGGCACAATCTTTTCTGCCCTGGGTTGATCCGACTTTAGGAACATTTACTCTTGCAATCTTTGCAACAATTGCCGTACTTGTAATCGCCTGTCCCTGTGCTTTAGGCCTGGCAACTCCAACTGCATTAATGGTTGGAAGTGGAATTGGAGCAGAAAATGGAGTGCTGATCCGTAAAGGTGAAGCAATCCAGACTATGAAGGATGTACACACAATTGTTTTTGATAAGACAGGAACTATTACTAAGGGAAAACCGGAGGTAACAGATTTAATAGCAGCCGAAAAAAGCAGCGAAGAAAAATTACTGCAGCTGGCTGCAAGTGTAGAAGCAGGTTCTGAGCATCCACTGGGAGAAGCAATAGTTAGGGGAGCAAAGGATAGAGAAATTGAAGTAAAAGAAATTAAAAACTTTAATTCTGTTACTGGTAAAGGGCTGTCTCTTATACACATCT
>QBLP01000450.1 GCA_003070825.1 Halanaerobium sp.
ATTATGCATTTTAGAATTGAGCAGGGGAATAAATCTTAATCAAATAAAAGCAACCGGAGAGTGATGTTAATGAAAATTTTTGTTATTAACTGTGGAAGTTCATCTTTAAAATATAAATTATTTGATATGAGAGATGAAGATGTTTTAGCTGAGGGAATTATTGAAAGAATTGGTATTGAAAATTCATTTTTGAAATATGAAACAAAAGAAGGTACAGATATTAAAATTGAGCATGAAATACCAACTCATAAAGAAGGAATAGAATTATTAATTGAGACACTTCTTTCTGATGAACACGGTGTATTAGAAGATATGGATGAAATTAAAGCAGTTGGTCATAGAGTGGCTCATGGGGGAGAAAAATTTGCGCACTCTACTCTAATTGATGATGAAGTGATGAAAGAAATCGAAGATATTTCTGATTTAGCCCCACTTCATAATCCAGCAAATCTTATGGGGATTGAAGTTTGTAAAGAATTAATGCCTGAAACATCTCAGGTTGCAGTATTTGATACAGCTTTCCATCAAACTATGCCAGAAGAAGCATATACTTATGCTCTACCTTATGAATACTATGAAAAATATGGAGTCAGAAGATATGGATTTCATGGTACCTCTCATGGTTATGTAGCCAATAGAGCTGCTGAGATGATGGATGAAGATATTAACGATCTTAAAATTGTCACCTGTCATTTAGGAAATGGAGCAAGTATTGCTGCAGTAAAAAATGGTGAATCTATAGACACAAGTATGGGCTTTACTCCACTTGAAGGATTAGTAATGGGAACAAGATGTGGAGATATTGATCCAGCAATTGTACCATTTATCATGGATAAGGAAGATATGACAACTTCAGAAATAGATAGTGTACTAAATAAAGAAAGTGGTCTTTATGGAGTATCTGGAGTTAGCAGTGATATGAGAGATATTGAAGGAGCTGCTGATGAAGGAAATAATCAAGCTCAGGTAGCATTAGATATCTTTAATTATAGAGTTAAAAAGTATATTGGATCTTATTCTGCTGCTATGGGTGGAGTAGATGCAGTAGTATTTACAGCTGGCATTGGTGAAAATGCAATTGAAACTAGAGAAGAAATTCTTGCAGGTTTAGAATACATGGGAATTAAAATTGATAAAAACGCCAATGATATTCGTGGTAAAGAACAAATTATTACAACCAGTGATTCTACAGTAAAAGCTATGGTTATTCCAACAAATGAAGAGTTAGTAA
>QBLP01000451.1 GCA_003070825.1 Halanaerobium sp.
GATAGATATAGCGCAGTATTTAATTGAAGTATCTGTAATAATTATTGCCTCATTTTATATTTATAAAAGTACCTCCAGTTTAAAAACATTAAATTTTGAACTCAGAGAACGGGTTAAAGAGCTAACAGGGCTTTATAGGATTTCCGAAGCAGCTGAAAGTTCAAAGACTGATCTGGATCAGTTATTAAATGAAGTTGTTCAGGGAATTCCACCATCTTACCAGTTTCCGAAAGACTGTGAGGCAAGAATTATTTATCAGGGAAATGAATATCAGACTTCTAATTTTAGAGAAACAGAATGGAGCCAGCAGAACCCTCTGAAAATTAATAATAAAGAGGTAGGAAAAATTGAGGTTGTTTATTTAGAACAACACCCAGTGCAGGATCAGGGAACAGTATTTTTAAAAGAAGAATTTGATTTACTTAATTCAATCACAGCTAAAATCACCAATATTCTAAAAAATTTAGAACAGGAAAAAGAAATAAAAGAACAGCGCCGTTTTCTTTCCATTACTCTTAATTCTATTGGTGATGGTCTAATCGTAACAGACAAAGAAGGTCGGGTTAAAAGATTGAACAGTGTTGCTGAAGATTTAACCGGCTGGACTTTAGATGGGGCAAAAAATAAAGATATCAGAGAAATCTTTACTATTGTTAACTCAAAGACTGGGATTGAAGTAAAAAATCCGGTTGAAAAAGTTTTAAAACATGGCAAAATTGTTGGTCTAGCAAATCATACAAAACTGATAGCCAGAGATGGTAGTGAGTATCATATTGCAGACAGTGCTGCTCCCATTAAAACAGATGAAGACAATATTTATGGAACTGTAATGGTTTTTAGAGATGTCAGTAAAAATTATCAGATGCGAGAAATAATCAGGCAGAGAGAGAAGATGTTCTCTACAGCTATTAGTGAAGCCCCATTTCCAATTATGATTCGTTCAGATGATGGAGAAGTTATAACTGTTAACAGCAGTTGGGAGAATATTAGCGGCTATAAAAAGGAAGAAATCCCTGATATTGAAAGCTGGATTAATAAGGCTTATCGGGGTAGGAAGACTGAAATGAAGGGAATTATTAAAGAGGCTTTTTCACATAACAGGGAAAAAGCTGGTGATTTTGAGATTCAGACTAAAAATGGGGAAAAAAGAATCTGGGAATTTAGTACGGCTCCTCTTGGAACTGATGAAAAAGGGCGTAAACTTTTAATCAGTACTGCTGTAGATATAACC
>QBLP01000452.1 GCA_003070825.1 Halanaerobium sp.
CTTTATGATTATGAATTATTACCTTCTTATGAGGAAGTTAAAAATAATAAGAAGCAGTATGCATATGCCTATAAAATAGAGTATTTAGAACAGGATCCAATTAGGGGTCAGCAGCTGGTTCAGCAGCATGGAAATCGCTACCTGGTTCAGAATCCACCGGTTGAGCCTTTAAAACAGGAAGAATTGGATCATGTTTATTTGTTACCATACCAGAGAGATTATCATCCAATGTATGAAAGAGCTGGTGGAGTACCGGCAATTAAAGAAGTTAAATTCAGTCTGGTCAGCTCTCGTGGCTGTTTTGGTGCCTGTTCATTTTGTGCAATATCTTTTCATCAGGGAAAGATGATGACAGCCCGCAGCAAAGAATCATTAATTAAAGAAGCTAAAAAAATAATTGCGATGGATAATTTTAAAGGCTATATCCATGATGTAGGTGGACCAACTGCAAATTTCCGCAAGCCATCCTGTTCTGATCAGCTTTCTCGAGGAATGTGTAAAGGAAAAGAATGTATGTTTCCTGCTCCCTGCAGCAAACTGAAAGTTGACCATGAAGAATATTTTGAGATTTTAAGAGAGTTAAGAAAACTCCCGGGAGTTAAAAAGGTATTTGTTCGCTCAGGAATTCGTTTTGATTATCTGCTGGAAGATGAAGAGAGCCGCAAATATTTAAAAGAACTGGCTGCTCATCATGTTAGTGGCCAACTTAAAGTAGCACCGGAACATGTTTCAGATAATGTATTAAGTTATATGGGAAAACCCGGGATAGAGGTTTTTGATAAATTTAGGGAGGCTTTTTATCAGGTTAATGAAGAAATTGGACTGGAACAGTATTTAATACCATACTTCATTTCCAGTCATCCCGGCAGTCGTTTGGAAGATGCAGTTGAACTTGCAAAATATTTAAGAGACATCAATCATCATCCAGATCAAGTCCAGGATTTTTATCCAACACCTGGGACTATGGCTACCGCAATGTATTACAGTGGTTTTGATCCGCGGACTATGGAAGAAGTCTATGTGGCTAAATCTGCTGAAGCGAAAAAAATGCAGAGAGCTCTACTGCAGTATCATAAAAAAGAAAACCAGCAAATAGTGCGAAAAGCCTTAAAGATGGCAGGTCGTAAAGATTTAATCGGTTATGACAAAAAATCACTTGTACAACCTACCCATTAAGAAGGAGGATTTTTAGTGTCAACAGCAACCACAGAAGCTAAATATAATTT
>QBLP01000453.1 GCA_003070825.1 Halanaerobium sp.
TTTTCTTTTCTTATTAGTTGCAGTAACATTTGCTATAATGTCAGATAACGATACTGGGATTCGCGGTGTGCCCGGTGTCCACAGACCTGGTGCAAAGTTAGCTATAATATCCGTAATTGTTTAAGTGCTAACTTTGTGCCAGAGGGCATGCCGCTAATCTCATGTTATCTGTCTGTTATGACAATATCGACTCTAATGCTTATCATTTATCTTTAAAACTCCGAACCTCTATCTTCTTTTTTGCAAAGGTCTTCCCGCAAAAAACTTAACCATTAGTCGGAAGTTTTGAAGATAATGCTATGAACTCTCATAAAATTGATCATGCTCTCCATTTACGCACCCAGGTTCGTTAATACCTAGCAGTTTCTATTTGCTTTCCCCGGAGAAAGTATATTCACATCATCTTGCGATGACCAAACCCTTTCTCTCGATCTTATTAGCTGCAGTGACATTGTCATAATATCAGATAACGTTACTGGGATTTAAGAAGTTTATGAGGCTTAGGGCGACTGCCCTTGCCGAATGAATTTGCATGGAGCGCAGCGACATCTTCAATCCCATGTTAGACGAAGTCATCTTGGTTGTCATTATACTCTTTAGTGAAAAACTCTCCATTTTTCCAGTAAGCATGTTTAATAAAGATAGAGTTTTCAATTAAATTCACTGCAAAACTAT
The DNA here is from genome assembly GCA_003070825.1 of Halanaerobium sp. Lineage (GTDB taxonomy): Bacteria > Bacillota > Halanaerobiia > Halanaerobiales > Halanaerobiaceae > Halanaerobium. The sequence goes on from QBLP01000453.1 coordinate 676, forward strand.
GTATTTTATCTTTATATTGGCCATCGTAATATTCTAAGAAATGTTTTTGTGAACTTATATTAATAAAAAAGCCATATTGATATCTTAAACTTTCAAACATCTCATCCAGTTTATCAAAGTCTTCTTTAGCTTTTTCTTTATTTGCTTTCTTTTTTAAAGCAAAAACAACGAAATTTCCTTCATTAACTTCTAAATCATTAAATTCAGCAGGTATATGAATTACAATATCTGGTCTTTGAGTCATTCCGTGTCTACTACTTTTTTGATATTCCATTTCAATTATTGCTCTCTCTGGAACTTCTAAAGAGTCCAACTTAGATTGCAAAGAACAATATAATCTTCCTTGATAACCTCGTTCTGTATAATAGAATCTTTCTTCTTTTATTGTTTTTAAACCCTCAATTGATATATTAATTAAGTTATTTATATTCAAATTAAACTCCCTGTAGATGATAAAATAGATTTTACAGAAAACGATAAATAAGATTTTACGGATATTGCTAGATAATGTAAAAACACAGATTTTGTGTTGGTAAATATGTT
>QBLP01000084.1 GCA_003070825.1 Halanaerobium sp.
ACAAAATACCCAGTTAAAATACTTTATTTTAAATTTTCATAATTTTTTGCGAAAAATAAAGGTTTATTTTGCAAAAAATAGAAATAAAATACAGGTGGTGATATATAAAAAAAGACAGATAAAAATAACTTACAAAAAAGCTCTGTAGGATAAGGTGATAATATGATAAAAAATTTCTTAGTCTATGTATTATCTGATTCAGTGGGAGATACTGCAGAACAGGTTGCTCGAGCTTCTGCAGAACAGTATAAAGACTCGGATTATGAAATAAAAAAATATCCCTATGTAGAAAGCAAAACAAAAATTGATAATATTATAGAAGGTTTAAATTCCGAAAATTCAATCTTCGTTTATACTATTGTCAATAAGGAAATCTCCGAATACCTTCGCCAGAAATGCGAAGAAATAGGAGTCCCTTATATTGATGTTATGGCCCCCTGTTTAGATACATTTACTGATTTTTTAGGACAGGAACCTGTAAGGGAATCTGGTGTTATTCGTAAACTGGATGAAGACTATTTTAAAAGGGTTGAAGCAGTGGAGTTTGCTGTTAAATACGATGACGGCAAGGATCCCCGTGGTATTTTGAAAGCAGATATTGTCTTGATTGGTGTTTCACGATCTTCGAAAACTCCATTAAGTATGTATCTTGCTCATAAAAATTACAAAGTAGTTAATATTCCACTGGTTAAAGGCTCAAAAGTACCAGATGAATTATTTGAAGTTCCACGCAGAAAAATAATTGGCCTGATGATTGACCCTTCGGATTTAATAGAAATAAGAAGGGAAAGAATCAGAGTTTTAGGTCTTGATAATAGTGTTGATTATGTGTCAATAGAAAAGATATATGAGGAACTGGAATATGCCGAAAGAATAATGAGAAAAGTTGGCTGTCCGGTAATTGACATGACTAAAAAAGCTGTCGAAGAAGCGGCAAATTTAGTCATTGATATCATAAATGATCTTAACTAACAAAAGGAGGGGTTTTGTTGAAGAAATATGTATATGACTTTGAAGAAGGAAAAAAAGAAATGAAGTCACTGTTAGGTGGTAAGGGAGCCAATCTTGCTGAGATGAGCAAAATTGGATTACCTGTACCCCCTGGATTTACAATCACTACAGAAGCCTGTATTCACTATCTTGAAATTGGTGAAAAACTGGAGGAAAGTTTAAAAGAAAGTATTTTTAAACATTTAGAAAACCTAGAAAAGAAAATAGGCAAAGATTTTGGTGATGTAGATGATCCTCTCTTAGTATCTGTTAGATCTGGAGCAGTAATTTCTATGCCCGGTATGATGGACACTATTTTGAATCTTGGTTTAAATGATAAGAGTGTTGAAGGTCTTGCTAAAAAGACTTCTAATCCTCGTTTTGCCTATGACAGCTACAGACGTTTAATTCAGATGTTTGGTAATGTTGTTTTAGGAATTCCAGGTTATGAATTTGATAATTATCTGGAAAGGAAAAAAGAGAAAAAAGGGTATGATAATGATACTGATCTAACAGTTGATGATCTTAAAGATATAATCAAAGATTTTAAAGCATTAATTAAAAATAGAAAAGACATAGATTTTCCACAAAAACCAGAAGAACAATTATTAATGGCTGTTAAAGCTGTATTTAGTTCCTGGAGTAATAACCGCGCTATATCTTACAGAAATCACAATGATATCCCACATGACTTAGGTACAGCAGTAAATGTACAGACTATGGTTTTTGGTAACATAGGTGAAAACTCAGGTACAGGTGTTGCCTTTACCCGCAATCCTGCTACTGGTGAAAACAAGGTTTTTGGTGAGTTTTTACTCAATGCTCAGGGTGAAGATGTTGTTGCTGGTATTAGAACTCCAAAAGATATCAGTGAATTAAATAATTTAATGCCTGAGGTTTACGATGAGTTTATAGAAGTAACTGAAACCTTAGAGCAGCACTATCATGATATGCAGGATATTGAGTTTACTATTCAGGAAGGAGATCTCTTCTTACTGCAGACCAGAACTGGAAAAAGAACTGCAGATGCAGCTGTAAATATTGCTGTTGATATGGAAGAAGAGGGCTTAATTGATAAAGAAACTGCTGTTATGCGAATCGATCCTGAAGATATCAGTCAATTATTACACCCTAACTTCAAAGAAGAAGAATTAGAAAAAGCGGATCTGCTGGCTAAGGGTCTGGCAGCTTCTCCTGGCGCAGCTACAGGTAAAGTTTACTTTAACTCAGAAGATGCAGCTGAAGCTGCTGCTGATGGTGAAGATGTAATTTTAGTTCGTAAAGAAACCTCACCTGAGGATATTGAAGGAATGGTAAAGTCTAATGGTATCCTAACATCTCGTGGTGGAATGACATCACATGCTGCAGTTGTTGCTCGTGGAATGGGTAAATGTTGTGTTGCCGGTGCCGGAGATATTCAGGTTGACGAAAGCTCCAGACAGTTTTTTGTTGATGATCGGGTCTTTAATGAAGGAGATTATATTTCCCTAAATGGTAGTACTGGTGAGGTTTACGCTGGTGTTGTAGAAACTACAGATGCTAATTTAACAGATAACTTTAGAATGCTGATGGAATGGTCAGATGAATATCGTAAGATGGGAGTTTATACTAACGCTGATACACCGCATGATGCTGAAGTTGCAATTGACTTTGGAGCAGAAGGTATTGGCCTCTGTCGTACAGAGCATATGTTCTTTGATAGTGAAAGAATTATTTCTGTTCGAGAAATGATTGTAGCTGACAGTAAGAAAAAACGTAAAAAAGCTTTAGATAAGTTATTCCCCTATCAGAAAGATGATTTTAAAGGAATCTTTAAAGTTATGCAGGATAAAACTGTAACAGTAAGACTTCTGGATCCACCTTTACACGAATTCCTGCCTCAAAATGACAGAGATATTAAAAACCTTGCTGATCAGCTGAGTATACCAGTTGATGAGTTAAAAAGAATAATTAGTGAATTAGAAGAGATGAACCCAATGCTTGGTCACCGCGGCTGCCGTCTTGGAATAACCTATCCTGAAATTTATAAGATGCAGGTTAAGGCTATCATTTCTGCGGCTCTGGAAGTTAAAGAAGAAGAGGGTTATGATGTCAAAGCTGATATTATGATTCCGCTTGTAGGTACAGCAAAAGAGTTAGAAATATTAAGAGAAGATGCGGTAGAGGTTGCAGAAGAACTTCTGGAAAACTCAAGTGTTAAAGTGAATTATAGTGTAGGAACAATGATTGAGATTCCAAGAGCTGCTTTAACTGCAGACAAAGTTGCAGCTCATGCTGATTTCTTCTCCTTTGGTACCAATGATCTAACTCAGATGACTTACGGTTTCTCTCGTGATGATGCTGGTAAGTTTATCAGTAAGTATTTAGATCAGGAGATATTTGCTAAAGATCCTTTCCAGGTCTTAGACCAGGAGGGCGTAGGTCAGTTAGTTGAAACTGCAGCAGAGCTTGGACGTAAAGCAAAACCAGATCTAAAATTAGGAATTTGTGGTGAGCACGGTGGAGAACCTTCTTCTATCGAATTCTGCCATAGAACTGGACTCAATTATGTTTCCTGTTCACCATATCGAGTACCAATTGCTCGTCTGGCTGCAGCTCAGGCCGCATTAAAAAATGATTAACAGCTAATATCTTATCTTATAATTTTTAAAGAAAGATATGAGATGAGAAATACTCCCTTCTGTTGAGTTTCTTTAACAGGAGGGAGTTTTAATATTTGAATTTAAAAAATATTTATCTAAGCGACTTATTCCTTGACAAAGGCCTTAAATCCACTGTATACTTTAGTAAATAAAAGCGGAAGGGGAATTAGATGGATTACGATAAGATATTGATTCTTGATTTTGGCGGCCAGTACAGTCAGCTGATTGCAAGAAGAGTAAGAGAATTTAATGTATATTCTGTAATTAGAGGGCATAATATTGAGCTGGAAGAAATCAAAAAAATTGATCCGGCAGCTATAATTTTTTCAGGTGGACCTGATAGTGTAACATCACCTGGTGCTCCAGGGGTAGATCAGGGTGTATTTAAACTCGGGATTCCAATTTTAGGTATTTGTTATGGAATGCAGTTGATGGCACAGCTTTTAGAAGGCGGTCATGTAGAAAAAGCTGAACATGGTGAATATGGTAAGGCAGATTTAGAAATTTATACTGATAAAAAACTGTTTAAAGAATTAGAAAACCATTCTCAGGTCTGGATGAGTCATGGTGATCATGTCAAAGAAGTACCGACAGGTTTCGAAATTATTGCTAGAACTGAATTAACAGCTACAGCAGCAATGGCTGACTTTGAGAGAAATTTTTATGGAGTTCAGTTTCATCCAGAAGTCAATCATACAATTCAGGGAAAAACTATACTTCACAATTTTTTATTTAGAATTGTAGATGTCAGAGCCAACTGGAATATGGCAGATTATATTAATGAAGAAGTAGAAAGAATTAGAAAACAGGTTGGTAAGGGCAAGGTGATCTGTGGTCTGTCTGGTGGGGTTGATTCTGCAGTTGCTTCTGCTATTGTACATAAAGCTATTGGAGACCAGTTGACCTGTATTTTCGTTGATCACGGGCTGCTCCGTAAAGGTGAAGCTGAGCAGGTAAAAAGAACCTTTGGGGAAGAGTTTAATATTCCTCTGGTTTATGTCGATGCTAAAGAAAGATTTTTGGATAGACTGGCAGGAGTCAAAGATCCTGAGCGAAAAAGGAAAATTATCGGTGATGAGTTTATCCAGGTTTTTGACGAAGAAGCAGAAAAATTAGAAGATGTCCGCTACTTAGTTCAGGGGACAATTTACTCTGATGTTATAGAAAGTGGGGGCACTGATAAAGCGGCCACTATCAAAAGTCATCACAATGTTGGGGGACTGCCTGAGGAGATGAATCTTGATCTGGTTGAGCCTCTTCACTTCCTCTTTAAAGATGAAGTTAGAAAAATTGGAGAGGTACTGGGTTTACCAGAAGAAATTGTCTGGAGACAACCTTTTCCTGGTCCAGGACTTGCAATCAGAATAATTGGTGATGTCGACTGGGACAAACTGGAGATTTTAAGAAATGCTGATGCTATAGTCCAGGAAGAAATCAAAGAAGCCGGTCTTTATCGAGATATCTGGCAGTCATTTGCAGTTTTACCTGACTTAAGAAGTGTGGGAGTTATGGGAGATGAGAGAACTTATGGTTATCCGATCATTTTAAGAGCAGTAAATAGTGATGATGCGATGACAGCTGACTGGGCTCGTTTGCCCTATGAGGTGCTGCAGTCAATTTCGAATAGAATAGTTAATCAGGTGGAAGAAGTTAACAGAGTAGTTTTTGATATTACTTCAAAACCACCTGGTACAATAGAATGGGAGTAAGATCCATATTCAGAAGAGAGGTGTAAACTTTGTCCAGAAATATAAAGGATAAATTTACTGAGCAGCTATTTGAAGCAATTTTGATGCTTGAAAGCAAAGAAGAATGCTATAATTTCTTTCAGGATATAGCTACTATTGGAGAGATAAAGGCTTTAGGTCAGAGGCTGGAAGTAGCTAGAATGCTTAAAGAAGGTTATACATATGATCATATAGTGGCTGAGACAGGTGTAAGCACAGCAACAATTAGTCGAGTTAAACGCTCCCTGGAATATGGGGAGGACGGCTATAATCTGATTCTGGCCCGTCTGGAAGAAAAAGAATAGCAGAATAATTTATAAAGAATTGTAATTAAAGATCTTTTAATAATCGACCCGAATAATTGGGTCGATTTTTTTATGACATAAAAAAAAGATATTGGATAAATTTAAAATAAAAGCAGGAATCTGAGCTTCAGTCTAGAAACTATAGTATTGGTTTGTCTAAAAAATAATATTTAGACTTTATTTTAAAAACCTGGAGGTTTAATAATTAATGAGTAAAAGAGATTATGATTTAATCATCATTGGAGCTGGACCGACTGGAATATTTACTGCGATGGAATTTGTGAAAAAGGAAGCAGAACTTGATATTCTAATTTTAGAAAAGGGTACTGATCTAGAAAAAAGGGTCTGCCCCATGAAGGAAAATCCTGGAATGGGCTGTGTTAACTGTCCGAGCTGTGCTATTGTTTCAGGCTGGGGAGGAGCTGGAGCTTATAGTGATGGAAAACTTTCTCTATCTCCTGACATTGGTGGGAATTTAGAAAACTACATAGGAAGACAGGAACTAATTGATAATATTGCTTATGCAGATGATATTTATATGGAATTTGGAGCACCTGATCGTATTTTTGGAGTGGCTGAAGACAAGCAGGATGAAATTAGAAAGAAGGCTGTTCGAGCTGAGCTTAATTTTATTCCAGCCAGTTTGCGCCACTTAGGAACAGGATACAGTCAGGTTGTTCTGCAGAATATGCAGGACTATTTAGAAGAAGAGGGAGTAGAAATCAGATTTGGTGTTAATGTTAAGAAGTTTATAGTCGAAGGGGATCAGATTCAAGCTGTAAAAACTGAAGCAGGAGAAAAAATCACAGCTGATTTTGTAATGGCTGCTGCAGGCAGGGAAAATGCCGAGTGGTTAACTAATGAGGCTAAAAAACTTGATATTAGGACAGCAATTAATCCGGTTGATATTGGAGTTCGAGTTGAATGTCCGGCTGCAGTAACTGAATATATGACTGATAATCTATATGAATCTAAATTGATATATCATACCCCAACCTTTGAAGATAAGGTGAGAACTTTCTGTATGTCTCCTTATGGCGAGGTTGTTAGTGAAAACAACCAGGGTTTAATCACAGTTAACGGCCACAGTCATTCTGATATAAAAACTCATAATACCAACTTTGCTCTTTTGGTAAGCAAAACTTTTACAGAGCCCTTCCATGAACCAATTAAATATGGTAAGAGTATTGCTAAACTTGCTAATATGCTTGCTGGTGGTGTTCTTGTCCAGAGACTGGGTGACCTGCTGGAAGGTAGAAGAACCACTGAAGAAAGATTAAAGCGCTCTGTGACAGAACCGACTTTAAAAGATGCAACTCCCGGGGATTTGTCTCTGGTTCTGCCCCACAGACACCTTACAGGTATTATTGAAATGTTAAAAGCTCTCGATAAAATTACTCCAGGTATTTACGGACGTGATACTCTGCTTTATGGAGTAGAAGTTAAATTTTATTCTTCCAGACTGGAAGTTAACGAAAATCTGGAAAGTAAGGTTGAAAATTTATTCTTTGGTGGGGATGGAGCAGGAATAACAAGAGGATTGATGCAGGCTTCTGTTTCTGGACTTGTAATAGCTCGCTCGATCATGAATAAGTTAGAAAAAGACAATTAAATAGCGAAAACTTTTATAGTGATCGAACTGTCTCTTATACACATCT
>QBLP01000454.1 GCA_003070825.1 Halanaerobium sp.
CAATAAAGATGCTAAAGTGGATCTTAAAGTGGCTAAGGAGCTTGCGAAGAAGGATGAAACATCTTTTATTTTTTCTAGTGAGATGGATCATATTTATAAGGGTAATAAAGCCTTTAACGAATTCGCTGAGATTATAATGGAGATTAAACAGTATGCTCGTATGAACCTGTTTGTGATCAGAAATTCTCGTTCAGGTATGATTAATGCCAATCTAATTATACCTTTCTGTTTTCAGCTTAGTGATTCAGAGAGAATAGAAGGTGGAGATTTAGCAATAGCTCTTTCTGAGCCGACAACAGTTCCTGAGCGGGTCCTCTCTACTGTCAAAAATGTTATTGAGAACTTAAACATTGTTTTAAAAGAGATAATTCCAGATCTGACAATAAAGATTAAAGAATATGGAGAGGAACTGGACGAGAATGGTGATCCAGTTATTAAAATAGAGCTGCTGGCAGAAATAGGAGAGATTAAGATCCCTCTGAGATATGAATCAGATGGTATTAAAAAGATCATATCTATCTTGAGTGCAATGATTGCGATGTATAATAAGCCGGGTATTTGTCTGGCAGTGGATGAGCTTGATGCCGGTATATTTGAATATCTTTTAGGTGAAATTCTGGAAATCATACAGGATAGAGCAAAAGGACAGTTAGTCTTCACTTCTCATAACCTCAGACCACTGGAGAAACTGAATAAAGAGTCACTGATTTTTACAACTACTAATCCTAAGAATCGATACATTAGATTTACCAATGTTAAGGAAACCAATAATCTAAGGAGCTTCTATTATCGGGGAATTAAGTTAGGTGGACAGGATGAAGAGGTTTATGAGAGGACTGATAAATTTAGAATTGCTAGAGCTTTCAAGATAGATCAAATTCAATGACTGCTTTGATTTAATTAAGTTATCTACTGTGGTATAATTAAAATAACTTGAAGCCAAAAATGAGGTGAATCTGATGAAAGAATTTAACACTACAGGTGTCTGTATTCCCGAAAAACATTATATAGCTGATGTAAGCAAAAAGATTACAGAAATTGAAAAAATGGTTGAAGAGGGTAAGTATTTTACTATTAATAAACCTCGTCAATCTGGAAAAACAACAATTTTATATTTATTCACTAGCATTGCATAAAAATATTTAAGCATTGTCAAATTTAAGTTATTGAGAACATATACTATCTACAGAATATTCAGTCACTACCTTATCCTTTTT
>QBLP01000455.1 GCA_003070825.1 Halanaerobium sp.
CCTCTGGGTTGAGTCTTAGAGCGTGAATCTTCAACCTTTACAACAATATTATTTTCTCCCTGATAATTAATAAAATCACTGATATCAAAGGCAAAAGAATCATATCCCCCAGCATGACTGCCGGCAAAACTGCCGTTGATCCAGACTTTAGTCAGATAATCTACAGCAGCAAAGTTTAAAATTACCTTCTGCTGCGAATCTGCCTCAACTGCAAAAGTCCGCTGATACCAGATCTTATTGTGCTCACTTCTGTCGCCAATACCGCTGGCTTCAGTTTCGAAAGTAAAGGGAACGGTTATCCTGCTTTTAAACTCCTGCTTTTGATACCACCTATTTTTTTCACCCTGATTTTGATCATCAAAGGCAAAATTCCACTCCCCATTTAAGTTCTGCCACTTTTCCCGCTTAAACTGAGGTCGGGGATGTTCCGGCCTCGGTATTTTCTTAACCATATGCTACCTCCTAAAATAAAACGAATAATATATTTAATTTAATAAACTGTAAATGATTTATTTTCAACAGCCATTTATTGATTACATTTAACCTTTAATTCCTGTAAACTTAATACCCTGAATAATCTGCTTCTGGAATAATAAGAAAGCTGCTATTGCAGGTAGAGAAGCAATCATGTTAACTGTCATTGGTATTGAGTAATCAGGTGTATAGGCATCTGTAAATGTTGGTACACCTACAGGCAGAGTAAACATTTCTTTGGTCATAATTGAGATAAATGGCCAGAGAAAAGCATTCCAGGACTGGATAAAAGTAAAGATTCCAATTGAAGCAATTGCTGCTTTAGATAATGGCATAAAAATTGAATAGTAAATTCTAAATAAACCGCAGCCGTCAATGCGGGCACTGTCGATCAAGTCCCTCGGAATTGCATCAAAAAATTCTTTTAAAATTACAATCCCTAAAGGTATTGCAATCCTCGGCAAAATTAGTCCAGGATAAGTGTTAATCAGTCCTAATTTCTGAACTATATCGAATAAGGCTACTACATTCGCTTCTGTCGGGACCATTAACCCGATAGTAAATAGAGCAAAAACTAAATTTTTATGTTTAAAGTCGATTACTGATAGAGCAAAGGCTGCCAGAGAATCAAAGATGATTACAATAAAGGTTACACTTGTTGAAACTATTAAACTGTTTAACATCCATTTTAAGATAGGAGCCTGAGCAATAACATCAAAATAATTTGCAGTAGAATAAGG
>QBLP01000456.1 GCA_003070825.1 Halanaerobium sp.
CATCCTTTTCTGGTCAGTAAGCTGGCAGAAATAGTTGACAGCGAAATTCTTGTAGATGATGAAAAGAAATGGCAGAAGAATTATCTTGATAAGGCAGTAAAAATTATTCTTCAGAAGAATTTGCCTAATTTTGATACATTAATAAAAAATATAGAAAATAATAGTGATTTAGAAGAAATGTGTGTAGATTTAATAGTAGATGGAAGAAAAATCACTTATAATCTCGATAATCCAACAATAGAAAAAGGAGAGCTTTACGGTATTTTCAAAAATGATGATGGCAGCTTACAAATTCATAATAGAATCTATGAGCAGCGAATTTATAACTATTTGATATCAAAAATAGAGAATTCAATGGAAAGTGATGCTTTTGATTTCAAAGATAGCTTTATAGATAATGGTCAGCTGAATCTAAAAGCAGTAATGGAGCGTTTTCAGGTTTTCATAAAAGAACAATATAGTGATCGGGATAGAGATTTTTTAGAAAGAAATGGGCGCTTGATTTTTCTTGCTTTTTTAAAGCCAATCATCAATGGTAAAGGATTTGATTTCAAAGAAGTACAGATTTCTCAAGAAAAAAGACTTGATGTAGTAATAACTTATCTTGAACAGAAATATATAGTGGAATTAAAAATCTGGCGGGGAGCAGAATATCACCAGAAGGGATTACAGCAGCTGGCTGAGTATTTGGAAAGTCAGAATATGGATCAGGGTTATCTTTTGAGTTTTAATTTTAATCAGAATAAGGAATATAAGGATGAAGAGCTAGAAGTTGATAATAAAAAAATCTTTGCTTACTGGGTTTAAACAAATGGTGCCCCCGGTAGGAGTCGAACCTACGCTCAAGGCTTCGGAGAGTTTTATCGAAGTTCCTTATATTAGCATCTTTTCTTATAATCACTGTCATAACAGCAATCTAGTGTTGGGAATATCCCATATAGTTGTAAAATACTGTATATTTTACTGCGGTATTTAACGGTGGCTGAGGCTCACTGCGGTGAAATCACGGTGGAAAATTGAATAAAATTAGTATCTCAATTGGAGATGTTTTACCCTCAGGAAAGTTTCATTTGTTTAGTAGATAATGGAGTTCTTCTGGGGGTTTTTATATTTGTAACTCAAACTTCGCACTTGTAAAAGTGCTTTTGCACCTTGAAATTTCAATATTTTCTAGCAAAAAAATAGCATGAAACCCCCGTTTTTGGTATAATTG
>QBLP01000457.1 GCA_003070825.1 Halanaerobium sp.
GAAAAACTTGATGACAGCTATACTAAGTTTAACAGCTTTGATGACCCACTTCCTGTTATTGAACAGCTTAATTATCAGGAAATTTTGGCTGAAGCTAAAGAAAATGGTCAGCCCATAAAGCCTGTTAACCGCCGTAAACCTCTGACTGTAGAAGTCGAAAAATGCTCCGAATGTGGCGCTCCTAAAAAATATCTCTACAGCTTCGGACATGACCCAGATGGTTACCAGAAGCTTCAGTGCAAAGTTTGTGATCATCAATGGGCTCCTGAAAAACCTGAACTAAGATCCAGTAACAGGCCTACCTATCGCTGCCCTTTTTGCGGCTATGCTTTATCTAAAGAGAAAGAGCGTAAGCATTTTACCAAGTATAAATGCCGCAATGATGACTGCTCTAAATGGAAAAATGAACACAAAAGATATCGCTATAGAGCCTATGATTTTGATGTCGAAAACCTTGAAGTTTCAAGACCTGATAAAGAACCTGTTAACCTGGATCATTCCCAGTATGGGAACTTCATAATCTCCAAAGCTATGGATTTTTATGTGGGTCTTGGTCTTTCTCTAAGGCAGACTAAAAGAGCCCTGAAACTTGCATATAATGTTTCACCTTCAGCTCAGACTATCCAGAACTGGACCGTCTCTTTAGCTCACAGACTTGGTCCTAAAATTAAGGACCTTGATCTACCTTTATCTGGCATTGTTGCTGTTGATGAAACATATATCAAAATCAAAGGCAGCTGGCATTATCTTTTTACTGCCATTGATGGTAAAAACGGCTGTATCATTGCTCAGCATCTCTCAAAACATCGAGATGCCAAAGGTGCAATCACCATTCTCAAAAGAATTATTGACCAATACCAGGGTCGGGATTTTGTCCTGGTTTCTGATATGGCACCAATCTATAGAACTGCTGTGCATGCTGCAAAGGCCTTTTTAAAGACCGATGTAGATCACAGACAAGTTAAAGGACTTTTTACTGATGACGATAATTCAGATGAGGTTTACAGACCCTATAAAAACATCATTGAGCGTTTCTTTGGCACCTATAAAGCTCATTACAAACGTCATAAAAGCTTTAGTTCCTTTGATGGTGCTCTTGCTCATTTAACTTTATATCAGCTATATTTTAACTATATAAAACCTCATAGCTCTTTTGATAACAAGGCTCCTCTTGTTGTTGAAGATTCAAGAGGCCAGCCCATTAACTCCTGG
>QBLP01000085.1 GCA_003070825.1 Halanaerobium sp.
AGATGTGTATAAGAGACAGTAGTAAAGTTGAGCTAATTTGTCAAGTATGAAATAAAAAAAGAACAGCCCTGGGGACTGCTCAATTTAACTTTATAGCCCAATAAAGAACAAAATATTTTAAATAAACTTCTTAATATTCTTTTTAAAATCAAGACTATAAATCACTTATCAAGCTCTGTCAGTACAACACCAATTAAACCAGGTCCGGTATGAACTACCATAACCGGACTGATCTCACTAAAATATGTCTCTTTAACCTGGGCCAGCCGCTTAAACCTGTCCAGAAGTCCCTGAGCTTCTTCTTCAGCTGCTGCATTCATCACATCTATAACATATTCCCTGCCTTCCTGTAATCTTTCTTTGATTATGGAATACATTTTCTTCAGTGAGCGTTTACGACCACGAACTCTTTCGAAGGTGAAATATTCACCCTCATCATCAATGGCAATTATCGGCTTAATATTTAAAAATTCAGCAATTGTTCCAGATACTTTGCCGATTCTACCACCTTTTTTCAGATACTTAAGAGTTTCTACCACAAAAAAGACCTCAATTTTATCTTTTTTAGCTTCAACTTTTTCAATAATCTCAGCAAAGCTTAATTCTCCCTTTTCAACTAAAGAATTAGCATAGAGCACAAGTCTCCCCAGTCCTTTAGAAAGCATCTTTGAATCAATTACTTCTACTTCTATTCCCTCAATCTGATCAGCCACCATCATACAGTTACTATAAGTTGCAGAAAGACCACTTGAAATATGAACAGAAATGATATGGGTATATCCTTCATTTTTCAGCTCATTATAAACATCCATAATCTCCTGAGGAGAAGGCATAGATGTAGTTGGTATCTCACGCTCAAAACTCTCATAAACCTCTGCTGGAGTGATATCAACCCGATCATGAAACTGCTGGTCACTATAAATTACTTTTAGTGGAATCGATTTAATTCCAAACTTCTCTAAATCATCTCTGGTTAAATCAGAAGTGCTGTCTGTTACAACTGCAATTTTTTCCTGCATAATTATTTCTCCTTTATTTAATGTCTTTCAGCCAACTATTTCCTTAACAAAGTTTATTATAGCAGATTTTTATGCTTTTGGGCAAATTGCTGATCATAATTTACTACCTTTTATTTTTACCTACCGGTTACCTGTCAGTTTTTATCGAAAATTAAAATAAAACAGCTCCAATTCTTTTATAAGAATCAAAGCCGCCTCAAGATTTATAGAATTTATCTTGTTAAATTCCTGATAATTTCTTCAAATTCTTCTCTGGAAATTTCACCCCTGGCATAACGCTGACGGGCTATTTCTTCCGCATCATCTCTATGGCTGCTTAACTGCTGCTCATTATATCGGAAATGACTATCTCTTTGACTGTAATTATTATTTTCATTACTTCTCTGAACAATAAAATAAATTACTGCGGCAAGGATAATAAACCAGAAAAAGATCATAAAACCTCCACCTCCCCAGAAACTGTCAAATCCCATATGGCCAAATCTCCCCATATGTCCGAGTCTAAACATAATATCACTACTCCTTATTTAAACTAAAGTACTTTACTTAATTATATCATAAGGGGCAAATATGAAGGAAATATGAATTTAAAAACTTTATTTTCTTTAATAGTATTTACTTCTCGTTTTTCGACATAAAACGACAGGTAAACTGTAGATGCACATTTTATTTAGTAAAATAATCTACTCCAGCCTGAAAGAGTTTTTGATCTTTTTCCCCACTAATATTTTTGGCTACATTTTTCCCAATTCGCTCAGAATGTCCCATCTTACCAAAGACTCTGCCCTCTGGACTGCAGATTCCCTCTACAGCAGCAATTGATCCATTTGGATTATAAGGAATCTCCATTGTTGGATTCCCCTCTAAATCTACATACTGAGTGACAATTTGGCCATTCTGCTTAAGCTTTCTGAGTTCTGCTGGTTCTGCTGCAAAACGTCCTTCTCCATGAGAAACCGGAATGGAATGAATATCTCCAGTCTTTACGTTTGCAAGCCAGGGAGATTTTGTAGAAACAATTTTTGTATTTACCATCTGAGAAACATGCCGTCCAATTGTATTATAAGTCAAAGTTGGTGAAGCCTCCGTTAAGTCTCTAATTTCACCATAGGGTAAGAGTCCAAGTTTAACCAGAGCCTGAAAGCCATTACAGATTCCAAGCATTAAACCATCTCTATTATTTAATAACTCCATTACTGCAGCTTTAATTTCTGGATTTCTAAATACTGCCGCAATAAACTTACCGGAACCATCAGGCTCATCACCGGCACTAAATCCACCCGGCAGCATTATAATCTGAGAATCACTGATTAAAGCAGCCATCTTTTCAATTGAATCTTTTACCTGTTCTGGTTCTAAGTTTTTAAAGATAAAGGTTTCGACTTCAGCTCCAGCTTCTCTAAACTGTCGGGCTGTATCATATTCGCAGTTTGTTCCCGGAAAAACAGGAATTAAAACCCTGGGTTTAGCAACTTTTATCTGCGGACTAAAACTCTGCTCACTCTGAAAATGGTCAAGGTTTAATAATTCTTTTTCTATCTCCGGCTCAACTAAAGCAGTTATTTCATCTTCTGCCACCTCAGTTTTATAGATTTTCTCCAGCGGTTCTTCCCAGCTTTTAAGTGCTTCGGCTATTGAAATTTTTATTCTATTAATTTTAATTACTTCTTCTTTGATAGTCTTTCCAATTACTTTAAAATCTAAGTCATTAAACAATATTTCTGGCTCAAAAGCTGCTGGAACTTCTAAAATTAGAGCGCCATATTCTGGTGAAAATAGCTCCTCCTGATCCAGTTTAGCGGTAATTTCGGCTCCGATTTTATTGCCAAAACTCATCTTAGAAATTGCTTCAGCCAGTCCACCAATTGTAATCGCAGAGGCAGCATAAATCTTTGCTTCTGAAATTAATTTCTCAACCCTGCTGTAATTCTTTTTTAGTTTGGCTATATCAGGCATTTCAGCTTCATCCCGCTCAACCGGAAGATAAACTAACTTACTACTATCTTTTTTGAATTCAGGTGAAATAACATTGTTAACATCAACTGTATCTACTGCAAAAGAAACTAAAGTTGGAGGTACATCGATATCTTTAAAGGTTCCAGACATACTGTCCTTCCCACCAATTGCAGGCAGACCAAAATCTTTCTGTGCTCTGTAAGCTCCAAGCAGGGCACTAAATGGCTTTCCCCAGCGCTCCGGATTATTTCTCAGACGCTCAAAATATTCCTGGAATGTGAATCTGATTTTAGAATAATCTCCACCGGCGGCAGCAATTTTGGCAACTGATTCAATCACTGCATAGAGGGCTCCGTGGAAAGGACTCCAGGTTGTTAATTTAGAATCATAGCCGTGGCTCATAATTGTACCTGTATTTGTTTCTCCCTTGATTAAAGGGATTTTTGCTGTCATAGCCTGAGTTGGTGTCAGCTGATATTTACCCCCAAAGGGCATTGTCACACTGCCGGCTCCGATTGAACTGTCAAACTTTTCGATCAAACCTTTTTGACTGGCCACATTGAGATCAGCAAGATTCTGCAGCCACTTATCTTTCAAATTTTTCGTTTCCGGCAGACGCTCCCCTGCAGCCTTTTTGAAATAGTTTTCGGCTGCTATCGGTTTTGAGACCTTAACCTCAGTTTTTTGAGCTGCTCCATTTGTATCCAGAAAAGCCCGGCTTAGATTAACAATCTGATCATCATTCCATTCCATAATTAAACGGTGGTGATTCTTAACCTCTGCTGCTACAGCGGCTTCCAGATTTTCCTCTGCTGCCAGCTGAATAAATTTTTCCACATCCGCTGCCTCAATCACAACCGCCATTCTTTCCTGCGATTCGGATATCGCAAGTTCTGTTCCATCTAAACCCTCATATTTTTTTGGTACAGCATCCAGATTAATCTCCAGAGCATCAGCCAGCTCACCAATGGCAACCGAAACTCCTCCGGCTCCAAAGTCATTACAGACTTTTATCTTTTTGCTGACCTCAGGATTTCTAAACAGGCGCTGAATCTTTCTTTCAGTTGGGGGATTACCTTTCTGTACTTCCGCACTGCTTTCTTCTATTGAGTCTTCAGTATGCACTTTAGATGACCCTGCTGCACCCCCACAGCCATCACGTCCTGTTTTACCACCTAAAAGCACAATTATATCTCCGGGCAGCGCCTCACCGCGCACTACATTTTCTTTAGGTGCTGCTGCAATAACTGCTCCAATCTCCATATGTTTGGCCAGATACCGCTCATTATAAATTTCGTTAACCATTCCGGTTGCCAGTCCAATCTGATTTCCATAAGAACTGTAGCCGTCAGAGGCTTCCTGCACAATTTTCTTCTGCGGCAATTTTCCTTTTAAAGTCTCTTCAATCGGAGTCCTGGGGTCTCCAGCACCAGTAATCCGCATTGCCTGGTAGACATAAGAGCGGCCGGAAAGAGGGTCTCTAATCGCACCACCAAGACAGGTTGCTGCACCACCAAAGGGTTCAATTTCCGTTGGATGATTGTGAGTTTCATTTTTAAACATAACAAGCCAATCTTCCTCCTGACCATCAACATCTACAGTCACTTCAATGCTGGCAGCATTTACCTCATTTGAAATCTCTAAGTCTTCTAATTTACCTGCTGCTCTTAATTCTTTCATGCCCAGCAGAGCAATATCCATCAGGCAGATATCTTTTTCCTGATCCCGATAAATCTTCTGGCGGCCATTTAAATACTCCTGATAAGCTTTTTTAATTCCCTGAGTAAATTTATTCTCTTCTATTTCGACATTTTCAATTTTTGTTAGAAAAGTTGTATGGCGGCAGTGATCAGACCAGTAAGTGTCAAGTACTCTGATTTCTGTAATTGTCGGATTTCGGTTTTCTTCATCTCTAAAATATTTCTGACAATGTTTCAAATCAGCTAAACTCATCGCCAGACCAAGTTCTGCTAACAAATCTTTTAAACCCTGTTCATCAGCTTCAATAAATCCTGCTGCAGTTTTTACCTTTTCCGGCACTTTATACTGCATTTCCAGACTGGCTGGTTTTTTAAGTGCTGCCTCTCTGGAATCAACCGGATTTATATAATAGTCCTTAATTTTATCTATTTCTGCTTTACTTAAATCTCCTTTCAAAATGAAAACCCGGGCCGCCCTGACAGTCGGCTTCTCATCATTATTTAAAATCTGAATACACTGTTCGGCGGAATCAGCCCGCTGATCATACTGCCCCGGAAGATACTCAACAGCAAAAATTTCTTCATCAGCTGCAGTCTCAATTCCTTCCTGATGGATTAGATCAACAGGTAACTCAGCTAAAATTGTTTCACAGGCTTCCTGATAGGCCGAATTAGAAATATCTGTAATATCATAGCGATTAAGCAGCCTGAGTCCTTCTAAATGATCAAGTACAAGACTCTCTCTAAAATCATGCAAAAGCTCCTCAGCTTCGACATCAAAACCTTCCTTTTTCTCAACAAAAACCCGTCTGATCTTATCTGACATTTTAAGCGCCCCTTTTTGGAAATTTTTAAAAACTAGAATTCATAGTTCAATTGCAAGACATTTTTTAAATTAAAGCTGTTAATTCTAAATAAGAATATTGATAAGTGACTCTAAAAAATTATTAGTATATCTTGTTGAGTATTTTGATTTAATTAGCTCAAAAAATACGAGGTTTTTTGCTGACTGCACAACAGGAGGTTGTGATCAGGAAGGCAAGCTAATTAAATCAAAATATGAAACCTAGTTATTCTTTAATTTTTTACCGGAATGATATCAATATTCTTATTTAGAATTAACTTTTATAAGAATAAAAAATCATCTTGCAATTTAATTATAGAATGATACAATTGAGAAGTAAAATTAATAACACTAATACTATTAATAAGGAGAGCTAATCAATGGCTTTAAATTATGAATTATATAAAGTATTTTATCAGGTAGCGTCAGACTTAAGTTTTTCAAAGGCAGCTGAAAAACTATTTATTTCTCAATCTGCAGTCAGTCAAAATATTAAAAATCTGGAAAAAGAATTAAAAACTGAATTATTCATTAGAAGCACCAAAAAAGTACGGCTAACCGAAGCGGGGAAAATACTATTTGAGCATATTGAGCCGGCTTTTAATTTAATTGAAAGTGGAGAAAAAAGCATCAGAGAAATCAATTCTTTAGAAAGAGGAGAAATTCATATTGGTGCTAATGATACAATCTCTAAGGATTATCTGCTTCCTTATTTAAAAAAATATCATCATCTTTACCCAGAAATACAGATTCAGATTACAAATAGAACCTCCAGCACCTGTATTGACCTCCTGCAGCAGAACAAAGTTGATCTAATCATCAGCAATCTTCCCAATCCAAAAATCACTGATCAGATGGAATGTCAGGAAATTTTCAGTTTTAATGATATTTTTATAGCAGGCAGTGAATTTAAAGACTTGAGAAAAAAAGAAATTAAACTGAGGGAAATACAAAATTATCCTCTCTTAATGCTGGAAGCAAAAACTACAACCCGAAAATTTCTGGAGAATGCTTTAACTAAACTGGATATCGAAATTGAGGCTGCAGTTGAACTCGGAAGTGTTGACTTATTAATCGAAATGACAAAAATTGGTCTTGGTATTGCTCTGGTCCCCGAATACTGTCTCGACCTCAAAGAAGAAGGTTTATTTGCAGTTAAGACAAAAGAAAAACTGCCAGCAAGAAAACTGGCAGTGATGAAAATGAAAAATATTCCAATTTCAAAATCAGCAGATAAATTTATACAGATAATTACTGATGGGCTTTATTAATAAAAACAATGAACAAATATCCTTCGGACAATCTGCAGTACAGTAAGATTAAATTTTCTTGATAGCGGAAATTATGAAGCTATAAAATATTACCCACAACAAACCATTAGGTATAATTTCCTGGCTAATAGAAAATTTGAGCCATTCTAACTAAAAATAATTATTTAAGGTCTTCATAAAACTTTCCAGCTAATTCAAATTTTGAACCCCTGTATTTAAGCAAATTAACATCTTTTCTGCAGGCCTTTTTAACCGCTATTTGTTCAAAATCCTTACCTTCTACTAACACCACTTTACAACTTTTTATCATGCAGCATCCCTGAATGAAATAAAGCTGTGCAAACAATCCTTTAAATTCCCATAAATTTTGGTATTTTCGAAG
>QBLP01000086.1 GCA_003070825.1 Halanaerobium sp.
ATTAAAATAGTTATTACTTCATCTGATTTTGAAAATAAATATATTGAGGCTCAAAAAGAATATATTGATGATTATATTATGAAACCAATCAGAAAAAAGGAGCTTTTTTCTTTATTAAATAGGTTAACTGATGAAATTGGGAAAAGCAGGAATAAAGCAAGTAAAAAGAATAAAAAATTAGATCAAGGGGCCCTAGAGTTAGATAAAAAAACAACTGCAGCCTCTGATTTAGGGGATAAAGAAAAGAAATTACTAATAGTAGAAGATAATGCAGATAATAGAATGTTAATTAGGGCTTATTTAAGTAAATCAGATTATAAGGTTGAAATGGCGGTAAATGGGCTTGAAGGTGTAGAAAAAATTGAAAAAAATAATTATGATCTTGTGCTGATGGACATTCAGATGCCTAAATTGGATGGCTACCAGGCAATTAGAAGAATTAGAGAACTGGAAAAAGCAGATAAAATTAACAGAAATAAAATAATTGCGCTAACGGCTTATGCACTGGATTCTGATAAAGAAAAAGCTCTTCAGGCTGGTTTTGACGGTCATTTAACTAAACCAATAAAAAAGGAAAAACTTTATAAAATGATAAATGAATATCTTGATTGAATAATGGAGGGTTAGTATGGCATTAAAATCAAAATCTGCTCGGATGGGTAATGAACCAATCTTAAAGTTGCTTTTTAAATTATCGGTACCTGCAATAATTGGAATGATTATTCAGGCAATGTATAATATTGTTGACAGTATTTATGTGGGCCGCCTCAGCACAGATGCTCTTTCGGCTTTATCTATTTCTTTTCCGGTCCAGATGTTTTTAATTGCAATTGGGGTAGGTACCGGTGTGGGAACAAGTTCTTTAATATCCAGACTTTTAGGTAGAGGAGAAAAATGCAGGGCGAATAATGTAGCGGAACATGTCTTTTTTATCGCTATTATTTATGGAATTCTGGGTGGTTTAATTGGTATTTTCTTTTCTGAAAATATTATAAGATTGTTTACTGATAATTCAGTTTTGATTGATCTTGGTTATCAGTATATAAATATTATTTTAACTGGCTCAATTGCAATTTTTATACCCGCTACTTTTAATTATATTCTGCGGGGAGAGGGAAACACATTTTTACCAATGCTGACAATGATTATTGGAGCAGTTTTGAATATGATTATTGATCCTTTTTTAATTTTTGGACTTGGTCCTTTTCCACAGCTGGGGGTAGCTGGTGCTGCCTATGCAACAGTTTTTTCTCGGATTATAGGTGGAATCTTTATTATTTCTGTCTTATTTAGTGATAAGAATGAGCTGACTTTAAGACTGGAAGATTTTGAATTCGATTTTCAGATTATTAAAGAAATCTATAATGTAGGTATTCCGGCAATGGCTAATAGACTTCTGTTTAGTGTTTCAATTGTATTTATTAATTTAATTCTTGGTGCCTTTAATTCGACCGCCATTGCAGTAATGGGTTTGATTTTTAGAATGCAGTCTTTCTTTTTAATGATGGTTTTTGGTCTGACCCAGGGATATCTGCCGCTGGTAGGATATAATTATGGACATAATAATCCGGAGAGAATGAAAAAGACAATTTTAATTGGAAGTTCAACTGCTCTTGCCTTTGGTACTTTAGGTTTTATTGTTTTTCAACTTTTTCCAACAGCGATCATTAAATTATTTAACAGTGACCCAAAACTTTTAAATATAGGAGTTGAAGCTTTACAGAAGGTTAGTCTTTCCTATTTCTTTATGGTTTTAAATATTATTGGAGTCGCTACATTTCAGGCTGTTGGTAAAGGAATGCCCAGTTTTGCTATTACATTTTTAAGACAGGCAATTCTCTTAGTCCCCGGGATGTATATTCTGGGAGAGTTATCCGGCCTTGATGCCACCTGGTTTGCTTTTCCGATGGCTGAATCAATTTCGTTTGTGATTCTTGCAATCTGGCTGAGTTATGTTATTAAAAAGTCAGTAGCCGAAATGAGAGAAACTTTGTAATTATTATAGACTGTTGTCTGTAATTGAAAGTATTAAATTAGTAAACAAATATGGTTTATTCAGATAGATTGAGAGATATTTATGGAGGGGATTTTGTGACGACTGCAATTAAAATTAGAGATATTAATAAGACATATGGAGAATTACAGGCTTTAGATGATGTGAATTTAGATATTAAAAAGGGTGAATTTTTTGGGCTTTTGGGTCCCAATGGGGCCGGTAAAAGTACTCTGATTGGAATTCTGGGAGGGCTGGTAAAAAAAGATTCGGGTAATGTGACAGTTTTAGGTAAGGATATTATTAAAAATTACAGGGAAACTAAAAAATCTCTGGGAATTGTTCCCCAGGAGATAACCTTTGATCCCTATTTTACTGTGCGAGAAACTTTAGAGATTCATTCTGGTTATTTTGGCATTAAAGATAATGATCAAAAAATAGATGAACTGCTCAATGCTTTAAGTTTATCAGATAAAGCAGAGATTGGTCCGCGGCAGCTATCAGGTGGAATGAAGCGGAGGCTTTTGATTGCCAAAGCTCTTGTTCATGATCCGGAGATTATTGTTTTAGATGAGCCAACGGCGGGAGTGGATGTTGAGCTGCGCAATAGCCTCTGGGAATATGTAATTAATCTTAATAATCAGGGCAAAACAATTATTTTAACGACTCATTATTTGGAAGAAGCGGAGGCCTTATGTGATCGAATTGCTATTATGAACAAGGGAAAAATAGTTAAGGTTGACACAAAAGAGAATCTGATTAACTCCATTGATAAAAAGCTGATCAAAATTCAATTTGCTGATTCAGTCCAGGGATTGGAAGATGAACTGCAGGAAATTAATTTTGATTTAAATAAGGATAAAAGAGAGATTGAAATTGAAACTGCCAAACAGGATTTAGATAAGATTCTGAAAAAAATAAATAGGTTAAATTTAGATATTGTTGATATGAATATTGAAAGTGCTAAATTAGAAGATGTCTTTATTAAGCTTACCAGCTTAGGAGGTGATGACAATTAATTCTATTACCTTTTTAAGTTTGGTTAGAAGAGAGGTTGCTAGATTTACCAAAGTCGCTATTCAGACTATCTTTGCCCCTTTAATTTCCACCGGTCTTTATTTAATAATCTTTTCCTATTCTTTTCAGAATCGGGAAGTTGCAGGATATGGAGTTCCCTATATTAGTTTTATTGTTCCGGGTTTAATTATGATGAGCTTAATTCAGAATTCATTTGCCAATACATCTTCTTCCTTAATTGGAGCTAAATATAATGGGATTATCATTGATTTTCTGCTGGCCCCATTTTCCTATATTGAATTGAGTCTGGGTTTTATGATTGGGGGAATGGTTAGAGGTTTGCTGGTTGCTACTGTAACTTATCTAGTTTCAATTTATTTTTACGGAGGAGCAATTGCACATCCGTTTTTAGCTCTATTTTTTGCTATTTTAGTTTCTTCGATATTTTCCCTCTTTGGGATTATTGCTGGCCTCTGGGCGGAAAAGTTTGATCATGTTTCGATTTTTTCTAATTTCTTTATCACCCCCCTGACTTTTTTAAGTGGAGTTTTTTATTCAGTCAAGGGTCTGCCTGGAATCTGGAGTGAAGTTTCTCTATTTAATCCGGTATTTTATATGGTGGATGCAGTTCGCTTTGCTTTTATCGGACAATCGGATATGTCTCCTTACTTTTCAGCGCTGGTCATTTCCAGTCTGGCGGTATTTTTACTTGTTATAGTTACCTATCTCTTCAAAATAGGATATAAGGTTAAAAGTTAACTGCTAAAGAACTGCCGGAAGAATTTGTTGATTTTGCTGAACAGGAATTCAAAAAAATCAATGAGGCCTATGAGAAAATAAAAGAAGAAAAGGGTGCTTAAATTAAATTTGGGAGGCAAAAAATGAAGATTGTAATGATAGAGCCAATTAATATTTCAATGATGAAGATTGAAGAGTGCAGGCAGAGAATGGAAGCTGAGGGACATGAGCTAATTGCTTATTCCACGCGGGCAGAAGATGATCAGGAAATGATTAAAAGAATTAAAAATGCGGATATTTTAATTATTGCCAATCAGCCCTTACCGTCAGAGGTTATCAGGGCTGCAGAAAATTTAAAGATGATTTCAGTTGCTTTTACCGGTTTTGATCACATAGCAATGGATGCCTGCAGGGAAAATGATATTTTAGTTTCCAATTCTTCCGGTTATGCCAATCAGGCGGTAGCAGAACTTGCCTTTGGACTGACCATTGATTTAATGCGCAAGATTAAGGATTCCGATCAGGCTGTGAGGGCTGGTAAAACAAGAGCCGGGCTAATTGGTAATGAACTGGCAGGCAAAAATTTTGGTATAATTGGTTTTGGTTCAATTGGCCAGAAAACTGCCCGGATTGCCGCTGCCTTCGGCTGTAATATTCTGGTTGATGACCATAAAAAACATCAGCTGGGTGAGGAGCTGGGAGTGGAATATCTACCGATTTCTGAGCTGATGCAGAAGAGTGATATTATAAGTCTCCATGTACCACTTAAAGATTCAACTGTAGATTTAATAAGTGCAGACGAGATTGGACTAATGAAAAAGGATGCAATTTTGATTAACACAGCCCGCGGTCCGGTTGTAAACAGTGAAGCGCTGGCTGAAGCTTTAAATAAAGAAAAGATTGCTGGAGCAGGTATTGATGTTTTTGAGATGGAGCCTCCAATTCCATCAGATCACCCACTTTTAAATGCTAAAAATACTATTTTAACTCCTCATACAGCTTTTGCGACCGAAGAAGCCTTCATTAAGCGGGCGGAAATTGTCTTTAATAATATTGAAGCCTGGCTTAAAGAAGAGCCTCAGAATGTGGTAAGTTAGAAAAACTAAGTCAGCTAAAATTGAAATAAATAATTTTTAAAGAGGTGATGATAATTTATGAGTTTAAAAGATAAAGCCAGAAAATTATTATCTGAATTTAGAGGAGATAATTATGCTTTAGGAATAGGCATTCTAAATGAAATTGGTGATTATGCTAAAGATTATGGTAAAAGTGTGTTATTAATTTCCAACGATACTTATCTTGATTCAGCGGTAAGGCCAATTAAAAAATCACTTAAACAGAATAAATTAAAGCTGGCAGGAAATAGAGTTTTTCGCGGAGCAGATCCAAATGCACCTCGAGAGGATGTTTATCGACTGGCAGGATATATTAATATTTTTGAGCCCGATAGTATAATAGTTGTTGGTGGTGGCAGCACCATTGATGCTCTTAAAGCAGCCAATGTACTGGCCTCTCTCGGACACTACAGTCCGGAGATCGATACTTATTTTGGGACCGGAATGGTAACTGAGGCCTTAAAACACAGCAAAAATCATCTAATACCAACTATTGCTGTGCAGACTGCTTCCAGCTCCGGTGCCCATCTGACTAAATATTCTAATGTGACTGATCTGGTTAGCGGCCAGAAGAAATTAATTGTTGATGATGCGATTATACCTCATAAATCTATTTTTGATTATCAAATAAGTGAGACGATGCCTTTAGATGTCACAGTTGATGGTGCTTTTGATGGTCTGGCCCACTGTCTGGAAGTTTTTTATGGTATTGATCAGGATCATTATGATTTAGAAAAAGATATTGCCTCAACAGCAGTAGAATTGATAGTTGAAAATACGCCAAAATTAATAAGTGACTTAAAAGATACTAAAGCCAGGGAAGCACTTGGACTGGCTACAGATTTAGGTGCTTATTCGATTATGGTTGGTGGGACTAACGGCGGTCACCTAACAAGTTTTTCCCTTGTTGATGTCAGCAGTCATGGTCGGGCCTGTGGAATAATGAATATCTATTATACAGTCTTTTTTGCTCCAGCTATAGAATCTCAGTTACAGGTTATTGGAGATATCTTTAAAAGAAATGGATATTTAAAAAGAGAAATTGATAATCTCAAGGGGAGAGAATTGGGAGAGGCAGTAGCGGCAGGAATGATTAATTTTGCCAGAGATATTAATTTCCCGACAAAACTTTCGGAATTAGATGGGTTTACTGATCGACATATCGAAAGAGCCTTAAAAGCTGCTAAAGATCCCCAGCTGGAGATGAAATTAAAAAATATGCCGATCCCACTTGATGCCTCAATGGTAGATGAATATATGGCTCCAATACTGGAAGCTGCGAAAACTGGTGATTTATCTTTAATCAAAAATATGGAATAATAAAAGGTGAGTTTAATGAAAAAAATTACTGATAAACTTGATTTAGTTTTAGATGCTGGAGCTCAAATTGCAGAAGGCCCTTTCTGGGATCAGGATAAACAGTTATTATATTGGATAGATATTTTAAAAAAGACAATAAATATCTATGATCCTGCAGCTGCTAAAAATAAAATTATTCAGCTGGATAAGATGATAGGTGCTCTTATTCCTACCACTGAGCCAGGGGAATTGCTGACAGCTCTGGAAGATGGTCTTTACATAATTGATTTGGAAACTTTGGAAAAGCAGTTTTTAGTTAATCCAGAATCAAATACTGAAGAGACCAGATTTAATGATGGAAAATGTGATCCAGATGGACGCTTCTGGGTAGGGACGATGGATTTAGAAGAAGATAAACCTATCGGCTCCTTATACTGCTTGAATCAGAATTTAACCTTAGAAGAGAAAGCTAAAGACATAAAAATTTCTAATGGTCTGGCCTGGAGCCTGGATAATAGGACAATGTATTATATAGATTCTCCGACCAAAAAAGTTGTTGCCTTTGATTATAATTTAGAGACTGGTGAAATTTCAAATAAAAGGGAAATAATTAAAGTTGCTGAAGGAAAAGGAGTGCCTGATGGAATGACAATTGATAATCAGGGTAAGCTCTGGATCGCTCACTTTGGGGGAGCTCAAGTTTCAAGGTGGGATCCGGAAACTGGAGAAAAAATAGACAGAGTTGATTTACCGGTCTCAAATGTTACTTCCTGCAGCTTTGGCGGTAGAAATTTAGATGAATTATATATCACTACAGCCAGTGTTGGACTTAGCGAGCAGGAAAAGAGAGAGCAGCCGCTGGCGGGTGGAATTTTTAAGTATCAGGCCGGAGTAAAGGGTTTAAGAGCTGATCGTTTTAAAATAAAAAATAAAAATTAAAGCTAAAATATCTCAAAG
>QBLP01000458.1 GCA_003070825.1 Halanaerobium sp.
ATAAAAAATGGCAAAAGCAAAATTTGAAAGAACAAAACCACATGTTAACATAGGAACAATAGGACATGTTGACCATGGAAAAACAACACTAACAGCAGCAATCACAAATGTGTTAGCAAATTATGGTGGAGCAGAAGTAAGAGCATTTGATTCAATTGATAACGCTCCAGAAGAAAAAGAAAGAGGAATCACAATTGCGACATCTCACGTAGAGTACGAAACAGAAGCAAGACACTATGCTCACGTAGACTGCCCAGGACACGCTGACTATGTAAAGAACATGATTACAGGGGCAGCACAGATGGATGGAGCGATTTTAGTAGTATCTGCAGCAGATGGACCAATGCCCCAGACAAGAGAGCATATCCTTTTAGCTCGTCAGGTTGGTGTACCATCAATCGTAGTATTCTTAAACAAAGCAGATATGGTAGACGATGAAGAGTTAATCGAGCTTGTAGAGATGGAAGTAAGAGAACTCTTAAACGAATATGATTTTCCAGGAGACGATATTCCTGTAATAGTAGGATCTGCTTTAAAGGCAGCTGAAAACGGAGATCCAGAAGGAGAATGGGGTAAGAAGATTATAGAGCTTATGGATGCAGTAGACAGCTATATTCCAGAGCCAGAAAGAGACACAGACAAACCATTCTTAATGCCTGTAGAGGATGTATTCTCAATCACAGGACGTGGAACAGTAGCCACAGGAAGAATTGATAGAGGAGTGCTGCATCCATCAGATGAGGTAGAAATAGTAGGAATCAAAGATACAACAACAACAGTAGTAACAGGAGTAGAGATGTTCCGTAAGATGTTAGATGAAGCGCAAGCAGGAGATAACATTGGAGCCTTATTAAGAGGTGTAAAGAGAGAAGACATCGAAAGAGGTCAGGTACTGGCAAAGCCGGGAAGTATTACACCACACACAAAGTTTAACGCAGAAGTATATGTACTAAGTAAAGATGAGGGTGGAAGACACACACCATTCTTTGATGGATACAGACCCCAGTTTTATTTCCGTACAACAGACGTAACTGGAGACATTAGTTTACCAGAAGGAGTAGATATGGTAATGCCTGGAGATAACATTGAGATGACAGGAGAATTAATTACTCCAATAGCTATGGAAGAAGGACTACGTTTTGCAATCCGTGAAGGTGGTCACACAGTAGGAGCTGGAGTTGTAACTGAAATTATTGAGTAG
>QBLP01000459.1 GCA_003070825.1 Halanaerobium sp.
GGTAAATTCATTTACTTCAGGTACTTTAAGAGTTTGATTCATTCTATTCCTTTTATTTAAAGCAAGCTCTGTTGCCCATTTTTCTGTATTAATCAATTCAGCAAAACTGTGGCCTCCTAAATAACCAAGACCTGCTAAATCTTTGTAAGCTCCTGGAATTTCTAATTCTTCTGCAAAATTTTCTACTTCCAGGAAGGTAATTATTTTATCAAAAGGACCTTCCATATACAGCTGTGCCTGTGAATGCTGGTCAGTTGCACCTAAGGCTTTAATTGGAGTTGGACCAACATTAACCTTATTGCCCTGGCGGTCAACTTCCTTACCTAATGATTCTGCCCATAACTGTCTGTACCAATCAGCTACATCACGCAGACGATCCGAATAAGGCATCATTACTGACATAACCTTACCTTTTTGATAAGCTAAATACTGAATTAAACCATTGACTAAGGCAGGGTTTTTCCAGAAATCATCCTGACGACAGATTTGATCCATATAAGCTGCACCATCAAGCAGTTTTTCAATATCTACTCCGGTCATAGCAGCTGATAAAAGTCCTACCGGTGTTAAAACTGAAAATCTTCCACCAACATTATCGGGAATGAAGAACTTCTTCATATTCTCTCTGGCTGCAATCTCAATGAGATAGCCTGAATCTTTACTTGTGGTAGCAATGAAGTGCTCACCCACATTTTCTTCTCCAACAGCATCAGCAACAAATTTGCGGGCCAGCAAAAACTGACTCATTGTCTCCGCTGTACTTCCTGATTTAGAAATTACATTGAAAAGAGTCTTTTTTGGATCCAGTTTCTCAAATAGTGCCTTAATTCCTTCTGGATCAACATTATCATTTACAAAAAGACGGGGATATCCATTACGCGCTTCTTCAAATAAATTATAGTGGGGATCATTTATTGCAGTCTGAACCGCAATATTTCCGAGTGCAGATCCTCCTATACCCAATACTACAAAATTGTCAAATTTGTCTTTTAACTCTTCGGCAGTTGCCTTAAGTTCTTTTACAATCTCTTCCTGATTGTAAGGTAACTCCATAAAACCCATCTTGCCATCTGTTTCAGCCTCAAGAATGTTCTGATGTGCTTTTAAAGCTTCCTCTTTTGCTTCTTCTAGCTCCTCCACAGTTAAACCATGCTCGTCACCAATCATTTCCGCAAAAACATTGTTAATATCCAGTTTTA
>QBLP01000087.1 GCA_003070825.1 Halanaerobium sp.
GGAGGTGAAAGTTTAATAGTTAAGGCTATTAAACTCAAACATGAAAGATAAAATTAGAGAAAGAGCAGAATTTTTAAGAGATAATATGATATTAAGCACTCAGGAGCTGGTTAGAATACCAAGTATTGAGGCAAAAGCCGAAGGAGACTTCCCTTATGGTAAAGATGTCTATCAGGCTCTGGCTAAGGCAGTAGAGATTTCTGAGAACTTAGGTTTTAAGACAAAAAATATAGACAATCAGGCAGCTCATGTAGAGATGGGAGAGGGAGAGGAAATTCTTGGCTTGCTCTGCCACTTAGATGTGGTACCAGAGGGTAGTGACTGGACCTACCCACCTTATGCTGCTGAAATTCATGATGATAATATTTATGGAAGAGGAACTATTGATGACAAGGGACCGGCAGTAGCAGCACTTTATGGAATGAAAATTGTGCAGGAGCTGGGAGTTAAATTGAATAAAAGAGTAAGATTAATTCTCGGTACAAATGAGGAATCCGGTATGGCTTCTCTTGATTACTATTTTAAGAAGGAAAAAATGCCAGATCTGGCCTTCAGCCCCGACGCTACTTTTCCGGCTATTCATGCTGAAAAAGGGATTTTAGATCTTAAATTTTCAGCAAAAATTGAGGAAAAAGCGGCTAAAGAAGGAATAAAGTTAATAGAAATTAAAGGTGGCAATGCAACCAATATGGTTCCAGATTATGCAGAAGCAGTTATTAGCGGTATCGAAAAGGAAAAGTTGCTGGAGCTGCTTAAGGAGCTTGAATATGATCGGGATGAATTGGAAATTAAAGCAGAAAATAATAATTTAATCCTGGGTTATCACGGTATTTCCGCTCACGGCAGTATGCCAGAAGAAGGCAAAAATGCGATTTCTTATTTAATTGATATCCTGGCTGAACTTCCTTTTGCGGCTGCTGGTTATAGAAACTTTTTCAGTTTCTATAAAAATAAAATAGGTCTGGAATATGATGGTGCTTCAATTGGCTGTAAAGATCAGGATGATGTCCCGACAGCTTTAACTTTTAATACTGGAGTTATTAAAGGTGATCAGAGTAAAATCCAATTTATAGTCAATATCCGCTACCCGGTTAAATCAAGTGCTGAGAAAGTAGTCAGTGATATCAAAACTGAGCTCACTGATTTAATTGATGTTGAACTCCTGCGAGATGCTAAACCTTTGTTTGTAGCCAAAGATGATCCTTTTATTAAAAAGCTAATGGCAGCCTATCAGGAATTTACCGGTGATGACAGTGAGCCAATAGCAATTGGTGGTGGAACCTATGCTCGTAAAGTTAAAAAAGGAGTTGCTTTTGGTCCTTTATTTCCGGGACAGCCTGAGCTGGCACATCAAAAAGATGAACATATTGGCATTGACGACCTGGTTAAAAGCGCTGCTATTTATGCTAAGGCAATCATTGATATTGCTGGGGTGAAAACAGATGAATAAAGATGCAGTAGAAATGATAGAATTTATTAATAATTCACCAACTGCTTTTCATGCAGCAGCTGAAGTAAAGAAAAGACTAGAAGAGGCAGGGTTTAAGCAGCTTGATCCAGCTCAGATATGGGAGTTAAAAGAGGGAGAAAAATATTTTGTCAGCCGTAATGACTCTGCTCTAATAGCATTTATAACCGGAAAAGACTTCCTGAATCAGGGTTTTAGAATTATTTCTTCTCACACTGACAGTCCAGCTTTAAAAGTTAAACCAGACCCGATAATTAACAGTGAGGGGCAGTATGTTTTAAATACCGAAATTTATGGAGGCCCCATTTTAAATACCTGGTATGACAGAGAACTGTCTCTGGCTGGAAAAGTTGTGCTCAAATCTGAAAATTCTTTTGAACTGAAAGAAGAATTAATTGACCTGAAAAAAAATCTGGCTGTGGTTCCCAATCTGCCAATTCACCTTAATAAAGATGTTAATCAAAAAGGGAAAATTGATAAGAAGAAAGGTCTGCGGGCACTGATTACTCAAAATTTAGACTCTAAGGAGAGTGGAGGAGATTCTGATTCAGAAGCTGAATTAAAGCTGAAGAATTTAATAGCTCAATTATCCGATTACAGGGCTGAAGAAATTCTGGAAGCCGAGTTCTATCTTTATCCAACCCAAAAAGCTCAGTTTTTAGGTCCTAAAGATGAGTTTATTGCTGCCGGCCGCCAGGACAATCTGGCAATGGTTCATGCTTCTTTAGAGGCCCTCTTAAGCTCTAAAGCAGAGGACTGGACACAGATGGCTGTTTTTTATGATAATGAGGAAATAGGCAGTCATACACCCCAGGGAGCTGATTCTCCCTTTGCTGGCAATTTAATTGAGCGGGTAATCTATAATCTGGGAGCTAAAAGAGAAGATTATTACAGGATTATCGAAAAGTCTTTTTTAATTTCTGCTGATATGGCCCATGCAGTTCACCCTAACTTCAGTGAAGAATATGATCAAAATAACAGAACTTTACTTAATCAGGGACCGGTAATTAAATATAATGCTAATCTGAAATATACAACTAATGCCAGTACAGCTGGTGTTTTAATTGATTTGATGGAGAAAAATGAGATTCCCTATCAGCTTTATACTAACCGCAGTGATAAGCGCGGTGGCTCAACAATTGGACCTATAGCAGCAACTCAGCTGGGAATAAAGAGTATAGATTTAGGAAATCCCCTGCTGGCAATGCACTCCAGTCGTGAGCTGGGCGGCAGTAATGATCAGAAAGAGATGATAAAAGTAATGACTTTATTTTATCAGGAAAATTAGACAGGAGGAGTTACTTTGCAAAACTTTAACTTTTCAAAATTAGAGAATAGAGAAAATACTATGGCTGCCAAATGGGATAAGAGAGCAGAAATTTTTGGCAGCGAAGATGTTTTACCGCTCTGGGTGGCAGATTCTGACTGGCAGACAGCTCCGGCAGTTAAGCAAAAATTAATTGAGCGAGCTGAAGCAGGAATTTTCGGTTACAGTTTTGCTGATCAGAGCATCTACCAGGCAGTAGAAGACTGGCTGCAAAAAAGATTTGAGCTCAAGATCGACAGAAAGTGGCTGCTCTTTGATACAGGAGTAGTACCTGCAATTAACTTTACTTTAAAGGCTATTACAGAAGAAAACGATGCGGTAATTATTCAGCCGCCTGTCTACAGGCCCTTTTTTGGAGCTGTAAAAGCTAATAACTGCCGAATTATTAAAAATGAATTAATAAAAGAAGATAATCATTATCAGATGGACTTAGCTAATTTAAAACTTGAAATTAAAAAAGCAAAAGAAAAGGGAGAGCGGGTAAGAGCAATGATCTTCTGCAGTCCCCACAATCCAGTTGGTCGGGTCTGGCAGGAAGATGAGCTGCTTAAACTGCTGCGTCTGCTTAAAAAAGAGGATATTTTTCTTTTAAGTGATGAAATCCATTCTGATCTTATTTATCCAGGCTATAAGCATCAGCCGGTACTTAAACTGCTGCTGGCCCGGGAAGAATTTAAAGACTACCGCCAAAAACTTGTTACTTTTATGGCGGCCAGCAAAACTTTTAATATTGCCGGCCTGCATACATCCTATACAATTATTGAATCTAAAAAGCTGCGTCAGGTCTATAATAAGGCAAAGGAAGGTTTTGCAACCGGCAATAGCCCTTTTGGTCTGCTTGCTTTAAAAACTGCCTATAATCAGGGGGAAAAATGGCTGGAAGCACAACTTAAGTATTTAGAGGCAAATTATAATTTCTTAAAAGAATACCTTCAGGAACATCTGCCTCAAATTAAAGCTGTAGAAGCGGAAGGTACTTATTTAGTCTGGCTGGACTGTTCAGAACTGGGGTTTGAAAATGATGAGCAGCTAATTGAATTTATGAATAAAAAGGCAAAGGTGGGGCTTAACCCAGGCCGCTGGTTTGGAGATGCAGGCTCAATGCATATGCGCTTAAATCTTGCCTGTCCCCGCGGGAGGTTAAAAGAAGGACTGGATAGAATCAATAAAGCAGTTAAAAATAATCTTTAAGAAGGGAAAGGAAGTTTTGTTTTGACAGAAGTAATTGTAATTGGAGGTGGCCCTGCAGGAATGATGGCTGCACTGCAGGCTGCCAGAAAAGGAAATAAAGTTAGCTTAATTGAAAAAAATAAAAATTTAGGTAAAAAACTTTTGATTACCGGTAAAGGCCGCTGTAACCTGACAAATTATTCGGATTTAAATCAGCATATTAAGAATATAGTCGATAATCCCGAGTTTATGTACAGCTCTCTGGCTGAATTTGATGCCTATAGATTATATTATTTTTTTGAAGGTCTGGGACTGCCTTTAAAGATAGAAAGAGGAGATAGAGTTTTCCCAAAGTCGAACCGCTCACAGGATGTTTTAAAAGTTCTGCAGAAAGAGTTATTTAAAGCTGAGGTTGAAATAATTCAGGATGAAGTGCAGGCGATTCTAACTAAAAACAAAAGAGTTCAGGGAGTAAACTTAAAATATCAGGGCCAGCTTAAAGCTGACAGAGTGATTTTAGCAGCAGGCGGCAGTTCCTATCCTCAGACAGGTTCAGACGGCAGCGGATTTAAACTGACTCAAGCTTTAGGCCACCAGATTATTAAACCGGAGCCTGGACTCTGTGGTTTAAAAACTAAGGAAGACTGGATTTATCAGGCCAAAGGTCTAAAATTAAAGTATGTAGAGCTCAAACTATTAAAAGCAGGAAAAGAAATTTTCAGCCAGTTTGGAGATTTAGAAATTAGAAGCAGCTACTTAGATGGTCCAATTGTTATTTCAGCTTCAATGCTTATAGATGATGACCCCGAAAAATACCAGCTGGAAATTGATTTAAAACCAGCTCTTGATTATCAGACACTGGATCAGAGAATTCTTAGAGACTTTGACAAATATGCCAACAAATATTTTGGCAACAGTCTGGGGGATCTGCTGCCCCAAAAAATGATTCCTCTAATTATTGGGCGGTCTTCAATAGATTATAAGAAAACAGTAAACCAGATTACTGCAGCTGAACGGGAAGAACTGATACAATTATTGAAGAATTTAAAATTAAATATTAAAGCAAAAAAGGGATTCGAACGGGCAATAGTTACAAGAGGTGGAATTAGCACCGAAGAGATTGATCCGAAAACAATGGAATCCAGGTTGATTGATGGTTTATATTTTGCAGGAGAGGTTATAGATCTGGCAGCAATGACCGGAGGGTATAACCTGCAGATTGCATTTTCAACAGCTTATAAGGCAGGAAATAGTATAAATTAAACAGAAAAAAACCGCAGCCAGCTGACTGCGGTTCTAATTTGCAAATTAAATTGCATTTTTCTAATATGTTCTATTACTCAACGTCTTCTTCATTACCCTGAAGTTTTTGAGTGATTACCTGATTAACAGAGTTCATCAGCTGATTAAAGTGATTTTGAGCTTCATAGAATTCAGAGATTTTATCATTCTGCTTCATTTTTTGTTCCATCATCTGTAATTCCTGCTTCTGCTCATCGCTAACTTCCTGACCATTCTGCTGCATCATCTGCACCTGCTGGTACTTAGCATTTAAATTATCGAGCATTGACTTTGCGTCTTCATCTTCAACCATAACTTCTTCTTTCTCTTTTAAATCCTGAAATTCCTGTGAGTCCACAATTGCTTCTGCAAGTTCTTCTGCATGTTCCATTACTGTTGCCATTAATATTCACCTCAAATTAAATATTTAATTTCTTTTTCGTTTAACAACCATATTTATGTTAACATCCACTACAACTTATGTCAAATAAGAATAGCATTAGGGGGAATTTATTATGTCAAATGAGTTAAAAATTGAAGTTTATTCTAAAGATTGGTGTCCATACTGCAAAAAGGCCAAAGCTTTTTTAAAAAGTAAGGGCTTAAGTTTTACTGAGATTGATATTAATGAAGGGAATAACTATGAGGTAATGCAGGAGAGAACTGGAAATAAAACTGTACCTCAAATTATAATTAATGACCAGAGCCTGGGGGGCTATGATGATATAATTGACCTGGAAAACAAGGGTGAATTTAATGGCTTGATTGGAAAAGACACCAAAGATCTTTCTCAAAAAGAATGGGAACTGATTATTCTAGGAGCAGGCCCGGCAGCTTTAAATGCAGCATTATACGCAGCCCGTAAAGGTATAGATCTACTTTTATTAACCAAGGATATAGGTGGTCAGGTAATTACTACTAATGAAATTGATAATTATCTTGGTAAAGCAGATACAACTGGAGCTGAGCTGATTTATGATTTTTGGGATCATATAGCAAAATACGAGGTAGAGACCGTTATTGGTGAAGAAGCAGTTGAGGTAGCTGACGGTCAGCCTGGTAAAATTGTTAAAACAGATAACGGCAAAGAATATACAACTAAATCTGTGATTGTTGCTACTGGAGCTCAGAAGAGACATTTAGGGATGAAGCAGGAATATGTACTAACAGGTAAGGGTGTCCACTACTGTGCCAGCTGTGATG
Source organism: Halanaerobium sp. (assembly GCA_003070825.1). Classification (GTDB taxonomy): domain Bacteria; phylum Bacillota; class Halanaerobiia; order Halanaerobiales; family Halanaerobiaceae; genus Halanaerobium. The sequence goes on from QBLP01000087.1 coordinate 6,450, forward strand.
CTTTTCTTTACAAAGGTCAGCCAGTGGCAGTTGTTGGTGGAGGAAATTCCGGCCTGGAAGCTGCTTTAGATCTTGCCAAAATTGGCTGTGAGGTTGATTTGATTGAGCTTCAGGATAAATTGATGGGGGATGAATACCTGCAAGATAGAGTAAATGCAAGCAAGAAGATTACTGTCCACACTTCAACTACCGTTGATCAAATCATTGGTGAGGACAAACTGGAATCTGTTGTAATTAAAAATTTAAGTGATGAGTCAACCAAAGAGCTGGATGTTAATGGTCTGTTTATAGAAATAGGGCTGGTAGCCAACAGCGATTTTGTCAGCGATAGGGTAGAAACTAATAAACAGAAAGAAATTATAATCAATGAGAGAAATGAAACAGGTGTTGAAGGTATCTGGGCTGCAGGTGATGTAACAAATATTATAGATAAACAAATTATTATTTCAGCAGCTGAAGGTTCTAAAGCAGCTTTGAGGGTCAATCAATATTTAGGTTAAAAAATAACTGATATTTATAATTTAACTATGAGGTAATTTAATAATATATATCAAATAAGAGGCGGGACATTTCTTTATAAGAGAGGTGGCCCGTTTTTTTAAAGAAAAAGAAATTTGCCAGATATTATAATACTATGTA
>QBLP01000460.1 GCA_003070825.1 Halanaerobium sp.
TTATAATAAGAGCTTTAATAATTGCCTGAAAATTATGGAATATTGAGCTGACAATTTTAGTTGAAACTTTCCGTGGTAGCGGTCTTACACTAAGTCCCCTAAAATCAAAACCTGCAGCTGGTACAATATCTGCTTCCATCCTATAATCAGAACCTATATATAGAATTTCCCAGCCATTTTCTTTTAATTTTTCAGCAACAGCAAGAGCCGGATAAATATGTCCGCCTGTGCCTCCACCTGTAATAACTGCTTTCATAATTTATTCATCCCTCAACATAACGTGATATATTTAATAGTAAACTAAGTGCCACCAAATTTATAACAAGTGATGAACCACCATAACTAATTAAAGGCAGAGTAATACCGGTAACCGGCATTAATGAAGTTACAACTGCCATATTAATCAGGGCCTGAATAACTATCATAGAAGTTATTCCGACCGCAAGCATTGAAGCAAAGGCATCATCCACTTTTACTGCAATCTTTAATCCTCTCCAGGCAAGCAAAAAATATAAACTGATAATAAACAAAGTACCCAGAAGTCCAAATTCTTCTCCCAAAACTGCAAAAATGAAATCAGTTCCTGGCTCAGGTAAATATAAAAATTTTTGGTGGCTGTTACCTGCACCTACCCCAAAAAGCCCCCCAGATCCCAGGGCCAGCAGTGACTGAATAATATGGTAGCCGCTATCTAAGGGATCACTCCAGGGATCTAAAAATGTAAGCAATCTTTCCCGGCGATAAGGTTCAATTAATATTGCTCCCAGAGCCAGCAGAAAGGAGATTATCCCCAGTGAGATAAATGTTAAAATTTTAATTCCACCAACCAAAATCATAACTGCAGCAACCATCGCAAGGGTAACAGCTGTACCCAGATCCGGTTCCATTAAAATTAGAAAAGAAATTGAAGCAATTACTAAAAGCGGTGGCAGAATCCCCTTTTTAAAATTTTTCATTTTGCCCTTGTTTTTATCTATATAGGCGGCCAGATAAAGAATAATAGTCAATTTTGCCGGTTCGGAAGGCTGAAAACTAATTGGTCCTAAAGGGAGCCAGCGTCTGGATCCACCAGCCATTCTTCCCACCCCAGGAATTAAGACCAGAATTAATGTCCCCAGTGAGATTAAAAGCAAATAGGGAGCAAGTTCTTTTAATTTTTTATACCTGTCTCTTATACACATCTTGACGCT
>QBLP01000088.1 GCA_003070825.1 Halanaerobium sp.
GTAATTGCCTTTGATGATGGTAGTTTTTACGCTGAACAAAAAGAGACAGCAACAACAATTATTGGCGATTTAAAACCTGAAATTAGAGTTTTTGATGATGGAGATTTAGAAAGAAATTTAAGTGGTAACCTTGATATAAGTTATCCTGGCAATAAACACAGTTTTCAACTTATAACTGATTTTCAGATTGGGGCTGCTAAAGAAATTGAATTTAACGAATTAAACTATCAGTATTTTGGCAATAAATACAGTTTATTGCTGGGAAAACACAGAGTAATCTGGGGCAAAGGAGATCAACTTCATGTTTTAGATAATATAAATCCGGAAGACTTAAGTGATTTTTATAACCCTGATTATAAAGATCGTCAGATTGGGGAAGAAATGATTAAAATTGATAGATATTTTAGAAATGGCAATGCCAATCTTGAGTTTATCTACACGCCAGATTTTGAGGGGCACCGGCTGGCAGAAGATCCTGATAGTCCACTCGGCAACTGGATAATCAATCCTTTTGCTGATAAGATTTCAATCTCTGCACTTAAGTCAGCTACTAACTACAGTGAAACAGAAATTATTAGGCAGGTAGAAGCTGCAGTTAAAGAGGAAGAGCAGCAGTTTGGTCTGCGCTTTACTGATACCAGAGGTGGTACAGATTATGGCTTCAGCTACTACCACGGATATTTAAGAGAACCAAGTTATGATCCTGCGGCATTTAATACAGGTTCAAATCCATTTACAAATAACCCGGCGCAAAATAGAGATATATTTAGTCAGCTACTGGATGCTGCTGATCTTCACTATGATCAGGTTGATGTTTTTGGTTTTGAAATGGCCCGAGTGATTGCCAGTATTAATAGTCGCTTTGAACTGGCATATTATAATACAGATGACAGTTCAGGTAATGATCCAACAATTAGAAATAATAAAGTTGCCTGGGTTATTGGTGGAGACAGAGATCTACCAATCAGTAATTTAAATCTAAATATTCAATTTACAGGTGAGAAAATTTTAGATGACAGCCAGATTGAGGCCAATAATGCTGCAGATTTACAGTATAATCAAGATGGAGATTATTTGACAAATAGAGCTGTAGTTAAACTGGAAGACAGCTATCAAAATGAAAAAATAATACCTCAAATCACCTGGGTTTATAACTTAAGTGATCATGATTATTCTCTGGAAAATGCAGTAGAATATGAGTTAAAACAGGATTTGGTAATGAAATTTTCTCATAAAATATTTAATGGAGATCAAAATACTGATTTTGGTCAGTTTGATGATAATGATTTCAGTTCAATTTCTTTACATTATAGTTTTTAATTAAAAAGTTAAGTTTTAATTCCCTATAGTTAATTAAAAAGGCTAAAATTTCTGCCTAAATGGAGTAATTTTAGCCTCATAGTATTTAATCAAGAAAAATTATTGATAAAAGAATTTTCAGAAGTGTAAAGTAGTTGACATTTAGCAACTGGCTGGGTATAATAGTTTTGTGAACTTTTTACAAATAATTTTAATAAAGTTGAATAGCAGGAGGTGAATGTTTAAATGGCTCATGTAATTGCAGATGGTTGTATTATGTGTGGTGCCTGTGCACCAGAATGCCCTGTAGAATGTATCAGTGAAGGTGATACAAAATATGAAATTGATGCTGACGAATGCATCGACTGTGCAGCCTGTGTATCTGTTTGTCCAGTAGATGTTATCAGCCAGGCATAAGTTTATAAATTTTTGAAAAAACCGGGGGTATTCTCCGGTCTTTTTCATTTTAAAAAATCAAAATTTTAATTTTATTTAAAAAAGAAGCTAGAAATTAAGCAGGATTTAATTCTCTTTTAGAGAAATATACATAAAGGTAGATTATAACTATTAAATTAAGGAGATGAGCTTTGGATGCGGGAATTAAAGAAAATTGATCCGGAAATAGCAGAAATTATTTCAGAAGAAGAGAAGAGACAGGCTCAAAATATTGAATTAATTGCTTCAGAGAATTTTGTTAGTTCTGCTGTGATGGAGGCAGCTGGTTCTGTTTTAACAAACAAATATGCAGAAGGTTATCCTCATAAAAGATATTATGGTGGCTGTGAGGTAATTGATAAGGCAGAAGAACTGGCGATAAAAAGAGCAAAAGAATTATTTGGTGCTGAACATGCTAATGTACAGCCTCATTCTGGTTCACAGGCAAATCAGGCAGTTTATTTTTCTCAGGTTCCAAAAGGTGGCACAATACTGGCAATGGATCTTACTCACGGTGGCCATTTAACCCACGGTAGTCCTGTTAATATGTCAGGTAAGTATTATGATTTTATTCACTATGGTGTAACCAGAGAAAAAGAAATTATTGATTATGATCAGGTAAGAGCTCTTGCTGAAAAACATCAACCTGATTTAATTGTAGCCGGTGCCAGTGCCTATCCCAGAGTCATTAACTTTAAAACATTTAAAGAAATTGCCGATTCGGTTGGCGCATTATTTATGGTGGATATGGCCCATATTGCCGGTTTAATAGCAGCTGGATTACATCCCAACCCAGTAGAAACTGCAGACTTTGTTACAACCACTACTCATAAAACTTTAAGAGGAACCAGGGGTGGTATGATTCTCTGCAAGGAAAAATATGCAAAAGATATTGATAAAGCAATTTTCCCTGGACTGCAGGGAGGTCCGCTGATGCATATTATTGCTGCTAAAGCAGTTTCTTTTAAAGAAGCACTGACAGATGATTTTATGGAATATCAGCAGCAAATTATAGATAATGCACATACACTGGCAGAAGAATTAAAGGGTTATGGAATGAGACTGGTTTCTGGCGGCACAGATAATCATATGATGCTGGTTGATTTAAATAATATGGAAATCACGGGTAAAGAAGCAGAAGAAGCCTTAGATAAAGTTGGAATTACAGTAAATAAAAACACAATTCCATTTGAGACCAAAAGTCCTTTTGTTACCAGTGGAATTAGAATTGGAACCCCGGCAGTTACAACTAGGGGTATGAAAGAAAAAGATATGAAAAAAATCGCAGAATTTATCTTTGATGCTTTAAAAAATCTTGAAAATGAAGACAAATTAAAAGAAATGAAAAAAGAGGTTCATGCTTTTTCTGCTCAGTTTATGGAGTAGATTATATATAAGCTAATAATTAATGGGCCGGGGAAACCCGGTCATTTTTTTAGAATATAAGAATATAAGAAAAGGTGATATTATGGATATTAAAATGATAGTATTTGATCTGGATGGAACTTTACTGGATATTGATCATCAGCTGCATAATAAAACAATTGAGGCAGTTAAAATGATTAGAAATAAGGGGATTAGAACTCTGGTTGCAACCGGTAGAATGTATTGTTCTGCTAAACCACATACTGATAAACTGGAGATTGTAGATCCTATAATTACATATAATGGTGCGCTGGTGGTTGATCCTTCAACCCAGAAAGAGATTTTCCACGCCCCAATACCTTTCGAAATTGCTAAAAAAATCACAAAAATGGTTGTCGAAAACAATTATCATCTGCAGCTATATATTGATGATAAGCTCTATGTGGCAGAGGAAAATAAATTTACAGATCGTTACGAAGAGATTTCTGGAATTAAAGCCAATGCTGTTGGTCGTCTGGATGATTTTCTTGAGGCTGAACCTACCAAAATGTTAATAATCGAAGAGGATGAAGATAAGCAGGTTGAGATTAATCATTTTTTAAATGAAAATTTTGCTGAAGAGATTGAACTTTCTTCGTCCTATCCCTCTTTTATTGAAATAACAAAAAAAGATATGTCTAAAGCAGTTCCGGTTAAGAAACTGGCAGCAGATTTCAATATTAAACAGGAAGAAATTATGGCTTTTGGAGATGGTTTAAATGATCTTAAAATGATCGAATGGGTAGGTAAAGGTGTGGCTATGCAGAATGCACATCCCGAATTGCAGGAACATGCTGATGATACTGCACCAGATCACGATGAGCTGGGAATAGCTCGCTATTTAAAACAACATTTTAAACTTGATCTTGATTTAAATAATTAGGCTGCTCCTTAGATTATGCATTTTCCAACTATTTATGTTATAATTTAAGATAGTGATTAACTTTAATATTGGTTGCAATTTGGAGGGATTTATTTGGAAATTTTTTCGATTTTAAAATCAACATTTAAAGATTTTTATGAAGACTTATTTAAACTGGTATTGCTTAGTGTGGCCTGGTTTGTAATAAGTTCAGTACTTTTATTTGCTGTTTTTATTGGGCTGACCAGTGGCTGGTATTTAATACTTTTGTTACCCTTAGTTTTTTTGGGACCAGTATTTTTGACTTCACTTTATGGGACCAGTCAGATTTTAGAAGAGGGAAGTATTGCTCTTAAAGCACTTTTTTCATATTTTAAAAATAATTTTTGGCGTGGATTTTTAGTTTTTTTAATCTCGGTTATTTTATATATAATTTTTGTGGTTGATCTACGCTTCTTTTTGTTAAAAGGACAGGAAAATATATGGCTTTTGGCTTTTGCTTTTTTATTTGCCTATTTATTGATCTATTTTTCAATTTATCAGGCTTATTTATGGGGACTTTTAATTATTCAGGGTGAGAGACCATTAAAGGACATTTTTAAAAATGCAGTAATTCTCAGTCTGGATAACATTATATTTTCACTGCTCTGGTTTCTGGCAATTTTCTTAATTAGTGTAATTTTATTTGTTACAGGTATTGGTCTGCCAGCTGGATTTATTGGGATTATTGGTATTCTGATTCTTCAGGGAACAAAAGAAATGCTGGCAAAATATTAAAATATAAATTTAAGCTATAAATTGAGAGGGGAATAATTAATGAAAGAATATTATTTGGGTCTTGATCTTGGTGGAACAAAAATTTTAACAGGTCTTGCTGATAGTGAAGGAAAGATAATTACTAGATCACGCAGAGATACAGAAGCTGATTTAGGTGAAGATAAAATAATAGAAAATATGATAGCAACTATAGAGGATGTATTAGAAGAGTCAGATGTTAGCAAAGATCAGATTATAACTCTGGGTATTGGCAGTCCGGGCCCGCTTGATTCGAAAAAAGGGATTATAATTGAAAATGCAAACCTCCCCTGGAAAAATGTGCCTCTGGTTGAAAGAATGGAGTCGGCGCTGGGGATTAAAACCCTACTGCAGAATGATGCTAATGCTGCTGCTCTGGGTGAAAAATGGTTTGGAGCAGGGAGAAATGTTGAAAATATGGTCTACATAACTATCTCTACCGGTATAGGTGGGGGAGCTATTATTAATAAAGAGTTATTTACAGGGGTTAATGATAATGCCTGTGAAATTGGACATACAGTTATTGATCCTAATGGTCCACTCTGTGGCTGTGGAAACCACGGTTGTCTGGAAGCTTTTTCTTCTGGTACATCGATCGGTAAGAGAGCTAAAGAAGCAGCGGCAGCTGGTGAGAGCAAAGAAATGCTGGAACTGGCAGATAATATAGTTGAAGATATTGATGCAGTAATCTGTGCCCAGGCTGCTTATCAGGGAGATCAGGTGGCTAGAGATATCTTTAAAAATGCAGGTTATCATCTTGGAATTGGACTCGGTAATGTTGTAAATACTTTTAATACAGAGATGATAATTCTCGGTGGTGGAGTTATGAAGGCTTCCGATTTATTTTTAGATGAAGCAATAAAGACTATGGAGGATATTGCTCTGGCGGGTTCTCTGGAGATGGTTACAGTTAAGGAAGCTGAACTTGGATCTGATATTGGTTTGATGGGAGCTATAGCTGTAGCAATGGAAGATAGGTTAGTAAAAAATGATTGATGAAGATAAAGTATTAGTTCTTGATATTTTTAATCGTTTTGATCTTGAAATTAAAGCCGGACGCTCTGGCATTAAAAGAGAGGTTAAAGTAAGTGATATTAAGAGACCAGGAATTGAGCTTGCAGGTTTCTGGAAGCACTTTGTCCCCGAGCGGGTTAATTTGATAGGAAGAACCGAATTGTCTTTTTTGCGGGGGCTTGATGAAAAAATATTAAAAAAAAGAATTGAAGAATATGTAGACTATAATCCAGTCTGTATTATAGTTGCCAGAGGAGAGCATATTCCCGATTATTTACTGGAAAAAGCAAATCAAAATGGTATTCCAGTTCTTTCCACAGAAATTTCGACAACCAGATTTAGCAGTATGCTTTTAAACTATCTGGAAGAAAAATTGGCGCCTGTTAAGGTTATTCATGGTGTCTTAGTAGATATTTATGGTATTGGTGTTTTAATTAGAGGCCAGAGCGGAATTGGTAAAAGTGAGACTGCTATCGAACTGGTTAAAAGAGGACATCGTCTGGTTGCTGATGATATTATTGAAATTAAAAAAATTGGTGAGCTGCGACTTAGTGGTACTGCTCCCAGTAATTCGCGCTACTTTCTTGAAATGAGAGGTATTGGTATTATAAATGTAAAAACTCTGTTTGGGGCTGGAGCAGTAAAACATGACTCTCCAATTAATTTAACCATTAAATTAGAAAAATGGGAAGAGGGAGAGGAATATGAAAGACTTGGTATTGACAGTCGTAAAACAGAAATTATGGATCTTGAAATTGATGAAATAGTGATTCCAGTCAAACCAGGGAGAAATCTGGCTCTAGTTTTAGAGGTTGCAGCTATGAATTATAGAATGAAATCAATGGGCTATAATGCTGCAGTTGATTTTACAGAGAATATAATGAAAAGATAAAGAATGCTTCTGGCAGAGGTGTAAAAATGGTTTTAAAAAAAATCAAAGATAAGAGAAAAAAACTAATCATATTATTCATTATCTGTCTTTTTATTTTTACTGCAGCAGTTAACGCAGAAAATTATAATGTAATATTTAATCATCTCGATGCCGCTGGCGATGACTATGGGCCGGGAAATTATCTTTATCCTCAGAATCATATATTTCAAAACAAAGGTAATCTTTTTGATCTTCAGTCGATGACTATTTTTGAATCTAAAAGCGAATATAAAATTCGCTTTTCTTTTTCTAATTTAACTGATCCCTGGGG
>QBLP01000461.1 GCA_003070825.1 Halanaerobium sp.
ATATAAGTTAAACCCTTTCTGAAAAGGATTTAACTCTCATCTCTAAATTGACTTAAAACCTGATCTAAATTATGCTTTAATTTAACTAAAGTTTCTGGATCGCCTTCAAACTGAGAATATAACTTTTCCGGGATTTCTACTGCTTCTTTTTTCATTTCCCTGCCCGCTGTAGTTAAGCTAAGTTTGACAATTCTCTCATCTGCCTGAGAACGATATTTTTCAACCAGTCCCTGTTTAACAAGTTTTTTTACCACCGGAGAAAGGGTTCCAGAATCAAGATATAATTTTTCTCCTAATTCTTTTAGTGAAATATTTTCTTTTTCCCATAAAACCAACATTGTAATGTACTGGGTATAGGTTAGATTATATTTATCCAGCAAAGGTTTATATAACTGAATCACCTTCCGAGATAAAGCATAAAGGGGAAAACAAATTTGATTTTCTAGTTTTAAATTCTCAAAATCAGACATTGGCTCACCTCAATTTAAATTTTATATAATTCAATTGTACTCAACTTAATTAATTATACACTTTTTTTATGGCATTTATCAATAGCTTTTAATTAATTTTAGAAAATATTTCGTCCACTTGAATCTCCAATCCCTCAAAATATTCAGATTCCAAAACTTGATCCGGGTGCAGATCATTTACTGCTTCTATATCTCTATCCTCTGTGAAAACATACTGAGTTATTTTCTTATTTTCAGGGTTAATGATCCAATATTCTTTAACCCCACTTTTTGAATATAAATTCAACTTTAAAATAAGATCTCTTTTCCTGGATGAAGGGGAAAGAACTTCTACTAAAAGATCTGGTACTCCCTGGTATTTATCGTCTACAACATTTTCTGGATCACAGATCACCATTATATCAGGCTGAACAACATTTGGGTCTTCTTTAAATTTAGGTGCATATCCCTGCAGCTTAATATCAAGTGGAGATGTTAAAGAACTGCATTTACTATCTTTAAAATAATTATAGAAAATACCAGCAATTTCATTTACAAGCATCTGATGTCTAAAACTGGGAAGAAAATATAATTAACTATTTCAGAACCAGAATAACCAACGGATTTGCTGAAGGATTAAACAATAAAATTAAATTGATTAAAAGAATTGGCTACGGTGTTCCTAAAGTTGAGAACTTAAAACGCCGAGTATTTTTATCATTGCTAAGTATTTAAGAGC
>QBLP01000462.1 GCA_003070825.1 Halanaerobium sp.
GTAATTTTAACATCTGCTCCCACAGCCATCGCCGCCCCTTTAAGTGAGCGGTCAACTTTTTCATTTGCTTTTTTAATCGCCTCAATATTTCGAGCTCGCACATAACTTTCCATTCTAACATCAGCCGGAACAATATTTACTATATCCCCACCCTTAGTAATAATTGGATGAACTCGAACCCGATCTGCTTCGGCAAATGTTTCCCGCTGAGCATTAATATTGTTGATGGCTAAAACAGCTGCATTTAAAGCATTAACTCCCTTTTCAGGAGCTGAACCGGCATGAGATTCCTTACCGATAAACCTAATGTTCTTACCAACAAAGCCATTACCCTTAGGTGCTACTAAAGCTTTTTTTTCTCCTAAATTGAGTGAATGCATCATAATCGAAATATCAACATTATCAAAACTGCCTCTTTTAATTAACTCCTGTTTACCGCCAAAATAATTTATCTTACCAGCTTCTCTTAGCTGAGACCGGTATTCCAGTTCGATAAACTCTTCTGCAGGTGTAGTTATGAAATTGAGACAGCCGGCTAATTCAGATTCGACCCCTGCTTTTTTAAAAGCAGCTGCAGCACCATACATCACACCAAGTTGAATATTATGGCCGCAGGCATGTACAGCCTTTGTTTCTGGATCAGCATCTGGATGTTCCGAACAGGTAACTGCATCCAATTCTCCCAGAATTGCAATCTGTGGTCCAGGATTTCCCATTTTCAGCAGAGCATTAATTCCGGTTAAATCCTGATGTCTCTTGAAATCAATTTCTAAATCTGAAAAAGCTGCTGCTAATATCTCAGTAGTCTTCTCTTCTTTATAGCCCAGCTCAGGATTTTTGTAAATCTCATCAACAAGCTCAATAATTTTACTCCTGTTTTCTTCAATAACTTCAATTATCTTAGCTTTAATCTCATCTTTTTGCAAAACCAACACTTCCTTTTTCAATGGATTAAATGATTCCCTGTAATTTAAGTACAATATGAGCAACAATTGCAGAACCAAAATAAGTCCCGATAAATACTGCAATAGCTACGATAAATACCTTCCAGCTTAATTTTTTCAGCTTCTCAATCTTATTTCCCACAGAAATTCCTGCAAAAGCAAGAATTGGGGTTGTTGTTCCTAAAAAGTTAACTTCATTTGTGTATTTTAAAAACAAATCTGCTGTCGGCATAAAGGGCATAC
>QBLP01000463.1 GCA_003070825.1 Halanaerobium sp.
GCTCGGCATCGGGGCTGGAGATGGTTATACAGAATACAGTATAGGTGATATTGATACCGCTCAGTTAAATTATGGCTTTAAAAGTCGGCTGGAATTTCCGCTTGCTGTGGAGATGATAAATTTAAGCTATAAAAATAATATAACCATGCCCAAACTAAATATTGGTGGGATTTCTCTCAAACTGGAAAAGAATTTAAGTGATGATGCTGGAACATTTAAAGACTCTGACTGGCTTTATACTACCGGAATCAATAATAAAGATGTAATTGGTACTTCTCCCACAGAAGTAAAGGATATCAGCAGGTGGGATTTTAAAATCAGAAACGAGTGGCTCAGAGCATCAGATAATCTTGACTATACTCTGCATTTGGGCTACAGACAGGATAATTATGATCTTTTATCTTATAATCTAAAAAGAACCTATTTAACTGATGCTACTGATGAACCTGAGGGAAAAACTATTAATTATGAGGGGGGAAATGTTAACTATCAGGCTAAATATGAGATTCCCTATCTCGGTTTTGATTTAATAACAAAAAACAATACCAAATTTGATTTAATTTTAAGTGCTGCCTATTCCGACTGGGTCAGAATGAAAGATGAAAATAATTATTTGCAAAGTGATATGACGGTTAAAGGAGAGGGAGAAGGAAATTCAATTCTGGTCAACGGCAGGGCAAGTTATAATCTAACTTCAGCAGCAAGTCTGGTTTTGGATGTCGGCTATAATAAGACTGAGGTTGAAGGAAGCCAGAATCAATTTCACTCTGATGGAACTATAATACGAGATATTTATTATGAAGCAGAACAGGAATATACAAATATCAGTCTGGGGCTGAACTGGACATTTTAACTAATTAAAAATATAAGGAGGTTTTATAATGCACAACACTGAATTTATTGAGACTTTTGATTCTCAGAAGCTCTTTCTGCGCCGGGATCTGGTTGATGATCCGCAGGCTGTGGTGATCATTGTCCACGGCTTAAATGAGCATCAGGGCAGATATGATTATTTTGCCGGCAGGTTGAATGGAGAAGGTTTTTCAGTTTACCGCTTTGATAATCGCGGCCACGGCAGATCTGATGGTGCTCAGTCCTATATTGAGGATTTCAATACCTATTTAGATGATGCGGATACAGTTTATGAACTGGTCAAAAAAGAAAATCCTGAGCTGCC
>QBLP01000089.1 GCA_003070825.1 Halanaerobium sp.
GTGGTAGAAAATTAGTTTCATCTACTAAAATTTCAACAAATTCTTTTAAATATTTGCGGTCAAGCTCATCAAAGCGAGCTTTTTTAGGGCTGTCTAAGTCTAAAACAGCTATAACTTCTCCCCCCACAATTACCGGCAGTACAATTTCAGAACGAGAATTGGGATCACAGGCAATATGACCGGGAAATTCATGGACATCATCAACCAGCATAATCTTTCGCTGCGAATAGGCTGTACCACAAACACCTTTATCTTCATCAATTCTGACACAGGCAGTTTTACCCTGAAAAGGTCCTAAGACAAGCTGATCTTTTTTCCAGATATAAAAACCTGCCCAGTTTAGATCATCCATCTGATCAAATAACAGAGCTGAACTATTTGCCAGATTTGCCAGCCAGTCTCCTTCGGGCTCAATTAATGCTCTCAGAGCCTGATTCATTTCTTTAAGGCTTTCTTCTTTTTTATTCATAAAACTCATCCCTTTCTAATCTCAATTGATTAAAATATATCTCTTTACTGTCAAATGCTAAAGAAATTTATTAAAAATATAAACTCCAGCTTAAATATTTAAAAATAAAGGAACCAAGATCGGTACCAGGGTTGAAAGCACAGCCCCACTAACAAACGCTGGAATCACAACCGCCTCTCCACCTGATTCTTTAACCAGTGGTAAGGTCACATCCATCGTAGTTGCTCCTCCAGGGGCAACTGCTGCCAGACTGCCAAAATATCTAACTACTAAGGGCAGAATCATAACTGTTAAAAGTTCTCGAAAAACATTGCTCAAAAAAGCAAGTGATCCCAACTCTGCACTGTGTAATTTAGAAATTAAAACTCCAGACAGGCTGTACCAGCCAAAACCGGCTCCAACTGCTGCTGACTCCCCGGCCGCAAAGCCAAAAAGATAACCGCTGATTACTGCTCCAACCAGTGAACCAAGAGCAATTAAAACTGGAATCACAAGCAGCTTCCAGCCCATCAATTTTAAATCAGCAAGAACTTCCCGGCTGGCTCCAATATCAATGCCAACTCCAAAAAGTAGTACAGCCAGCGAATAATTTGTCAGCGGATCAAGCCAAGCCTGACCAACTCCACTGAGTAAAAAATAGCCAGCTAAAATGCCCGTAACAACTGAGCCAAAAATTAAAACTGTCATTGTATTGTCAGCACTCTGATCTTCGAACTCAGACTCGGTTTCAGGATCAGCACTTAAAAGTAAATTGTTTAAATTAAAAAATCTAACAAAAATAATTACTGCCAGCAGACTAAAAATAATGCTAACAGCTGCAAAAACAAAAGCCTGAAGCCCAATTTCACCCAGCTGTAATACGATCTGATCATTGCTGCCCAGGCTGGCTCCCATTGCCAGCAGTAAAATCACCAGTCCCACTTTCGTAATTAAATCAGCAAATTTTACAAAGATATTTTCTTTTTCCAGCCAGAACCCAAGCATTATTCCTGTAAACAAGAAAAGAATTATTAAATAAAAATCCAAAAATACCCCTCCAGCTCTATTCTATATAATTTTTTGTTACATAATGAGAAGTCATCGCCCTCAGCATAGCACTGTAATTGGTTTTGAAAGTTAAAATATCGCCAACTTCCAGCTTTTCATCGGTATCAGTAATATCTGTTATTAGATGATCACTGCTGGCTCCAAGCACTTCTAAGCCTTCCAGTTCCGGATAAAGGCCGTGATAGTCAATATCCTGTTTTCCAACTGCCAGAATTGCTCTTTTCCTTAAGCCTTTATCTTCAATAATCTGGCCTCTACCTGCTCCACCAAAAGCCATTTCCCCCTCAGGATTGGAGGGCTTTTCCTGCAGCTCAACAATTTCTGCCTGCAGCCTAAAATTATAATGATTAAGACCTGTAATCAGGCTCTCATTAATAATATCTGTACCCAGCAAAATAGCCTCTCCAACTCTGAGATTTGTTATTTCAGAGGCCAACTTTTCATCTGCCAGCAGTCTGAGAGTTGCTGTATTACCGGCTGATAAAATATCAAGTTCTCTGCCCAGTTCTTCTTCAAGGCCTTTTTTGATCTTAATTAATTTCTCAGTGTTATTCTTATCAGGAATAATGCCTGCAAAACAGCCCAGGTTGGTACCGATCCCCTTTAAATTAACTGCTGCCAGAGATTCGATAGTCCTGGCCAGTTCGCTTAAATTTTCAGCCAGAATCCCCTCTCTCCGATCACCTATATCTACCATTATAATTAAATCTATCTCTTTGCCAGCTGCCGCTGCTTTTTTTGAAAATAATTCTGCCGTTTTTAGCTCTGTTACGAGAGAAGCATCAATATAAGGAACAATTTCTTCAATTTCAGAAAGCATTGGAATTCTGAGCATTAAAATCTCATCCTGAAATCCTGCCTTTCTAAACTTTATAATATTTTCAATCCGTGAGTCAGCTATACTCTTAATTCCAGCCCTTTGGTAGGCTTTAAATATATTCAAGTCTCCAGCAAAGCCTTTAACCACCGCTGTTAACTTAATCTCATCAGCTGCTAAATCTCTCTGAAGTTTTTTTGCATTTTCCTCTATCTGCTTTAAATAAATATCAAGCTGTGGATAATTCAAAATTCTTCCTCCTAAAATTTTAATTAACTTTTTCCTCAATTGTTTATTTTAGTATTTAAATTATAATAGTTATTACTAAACTATAACTATATTATACTTCACAATTATAAATTCTTCAATTAATTAACTTCAGATAAAAAATAAACCCGACCATCAGGTCGGGTAATTTAGATCTTCTTAAAAATTTATTCAATATCAATTGTACGCTTTTTAACAGGAGTTTTTTCTTCTTTAGGCAGATGAACCTTTAAAATACCTTCTTCATATTCTGCCTTAATATCATCCTGATTTACATTTTCGAGATAGAAACTGCGGCTATATCTGCCAGCTCTTCTCTCACGACGAATATAATTTTCTTTCTTTTCTTCTTTTTCTTCTTTGTGCTCAGCAGAAATTGTTAGATAATCATCATTAATTTCCAGATTGATATCTTCTTTGTTCATGCCTGGCATTTCAGCTTCAATAGTGTATTCGTCATCACTTTCTTTAATATCAGCTCTAAAACTGCGTCCGGCAAAATCCATAACATCATCAAAGAAACCGGAAACCAGGCTGTTGAAAGGATCTTCTCCTCTTTCAGCAACATCTCTCCGACTGCGGTTTCTAAATGGTACTAAATCAAACATAAAACCACCTCCGAATTTAAATTGATATTATTTTTTCACTTTTATTATCTACTTATATTATATGCCCAAAGTCAGGGAAGGTCAAAAATGTAAAAGAGTAAATTTCAGTTTTAAAAACAGATTAAAGGCAATTAGCTCTCTCAATCTATATAATTCTTAAATTTATTGCCTTATTTCTTTCCCCTTAACAAAGGTCTTCTGAACTTTAAAATTCTGATCAAAAAGCACCAGATCAGCCTGATAACCGGACTTAAGTCTGCCCAACTTATGGGCTAAATTTAATTTTTCAGCCGGATTTAAAGTTACCATTCTGAAGATTTCTGGAACTGTTAGATCTGTAACTTCAAGTAAGTTTCTTACTGCCTGATCAAGAGTTAAAACACTGCCTGCTAAAACACCGGATTCAAGTCTGGCAGCCCCATCTTTGACAATTACTTTTTGGCCGCCCAACTCATATTCGCCCTCTTCTAAGCCGGTTGCCTCCATTCCATCGGAAACTAAAATTACTCTGTCGACACCCTTGGCCTGAATGGTAAACCGATCGACAGCCTGATGGTGATGGATCAAATCAACAATTAATTCTACTGTAGCTTCCGAATCAAAGGCAGCTCCAACCAGACCCGGTTTGCGATGGTGCAGACCGGTCATCGCATTATATAAGTGGGTAAAGTGATCCATTCCTGCCTGATAAGCCTGCTGAAATTCTTCGTAAGTTGCGGCAGAATGACCGGCAGAAGCAGTGATTTTATGCTCGTTAAGTTCTTCAATTAGCGCCAGTGCTCCCTCAACTTCAGGAGCCATAGTTACAATTTCTACTACATCATAAAAATCTCTTAAAAGTTCAAGCTCTGGCTTAATTAAATTTTCACTGTTCTGGGCGCCAATATAATCAGGACTAATAAATGGTCCTTCAACATGAGTTCCCAGAACCTGAGCACCATCTGTGCCCTCTTTTTTAGCCTGACGAATATTTTGCAGAGCAGCCTGAATTTTATCTCTGGCCATTGTCATAGTTGTCGGCAGAAAAGAAGTTACCCCATGAGAGGCCAGAACTTTACTGATTTTATTTAAGGCCTCAGCCGAAGCGTCCATGGTATCAAAACCTCCACCACCATGGATATGGGTATCGATCATTCCCGGAGCAAGATAACCACCCCGGGCATCTATAACCTCCATTTCAGCTTCCTCACTTAGATTATAGGCAGCCACTTTTTCAATTTCAGCCTCTGCTTCCGAAAAAATTAATGAGCCATTATTAATTATTCTATCTTCTAAAATTATATTTGCATTTTTAATTATTTTTCTCATTATTTTCACCTCTAACTACAATCTATCTGATTTTAAATATTATTTAAAGAAAATCAACAACATTTTTTATTCAGATAAATTGCTGGACTAATTTATTTAATCTTCATCGCTATTATTTTCTGCATTATTTTCTTCTTCATCTTCTTCTAGCTCTCCATAACTTTCTGCTTCCAGCTCAGCATATTCTTCTAATTTTTCTTTTACAGCACTGTGGATTTGATCCGCCTCTTTAGCAAGCATAATCTCCAGCGCCTGATCAATATCATCTATACTGTAAAGGTTGAATTTACCCTGAGCTACTGCTTCAACCACTTCCTGATTCAGCATTAAGTTATCCAGATTTCGGTGGGGGATTATCACACCCTGCTCACCAGTAAGTCCTTTAGCCTGACAGACTTTAAAGAAACCTTCAATCTTTTCGTTGACTCCACCTATTGGCTGAACAACTCCTTTTTGATTCATTGAACCTGTAATTGCTATGTCCTGCCGAACTGGAATTCCAGCCAGGGAAGAAAGCAGAGCGACTACTTCAGCACAGGTTGCACTATCACCGTCAACTCCACCATAACTCTGCTCAAAGGCAATCGAAGCTGTAAGGCTGAGTGGGGAATCCTGGGCGTATTTACCTCCTAAATAACCGGTTAAAATCATAACACCTTTGCTGTGAATCCGACCACTCATCTTGGCCTCCCGCTCAATATTAATAACTCCTTCTTTACCAAGATAACTGCGGGCTGTGATTCGGGCTGGACGACCAAAACTGTAATTACCGGCCTGATAAACCGAAAGCCCATTAATTTGACCAATTTCACTGCCGCTAACATCCAGCAGAAGGTGATCTCGATCAATCTGCTCCTGAATTTTTTCTTCCAGCAGATTGGAGCGCCTCTCCTTTTCATCAATTGCTTTTTTGACAGAGCTGGCACTGACAATTTCTTCACCAAAACTATCTGACCAGACATCTGCTTCTACTAAAATCTCTATAATTTCATTGAATTTAGTTGAAAGTTTTTCGCGATCACCTGTCAGACGAGAGCTGAAATCAATCATTGCTGCAACTGCCTCTGCACTGAATTCTTTAAGCTCATCTCTATTGATCACTGAAGAAATAAAGTCAGCAAATTTTGCTATATTCTTTTTGTTTCTCTCCATTTCAATATCAAAATCTGCTTTAATTTTAAAGAGCTCAGAAAATTCATCATCATAATTATATAGTAAATAATAAATATAGGGAGAACCGATCATAATAATTTTTAGGTCAAGCTCAACTGCTTCCGGCTTTAAAGTAATTATTGGTACACTTCGGTACTGTTCCCCAATGTTTTCAACTGTGATCTCCTGATTAATTAAAGCCCGCTTGAGAGTATCCCAGCAGAAGGGATTTGTCAGCAGATCTTTGGCATGGACAATTAAAAACCCTCCATTTGCCCGGTGCAGTGAACCACTTCTGATCATTGTAAAATTAGTGGTAATAGTTCCAAACTGGCTTTTACCCTCAATCTTACCAAATAGGTTATAATAAGTGGGGTTTTTCTCATAAATCACTGGGGCTCCTTCAGTTTTACTGTTATTAACAAAAATATTGATCTGATAGCGGATAAAGAAGCTGCCGTCATCATCCTGCTGCATTGCCAGAAACGGATTTTGCTGATCCTCATCATTACTGCGGAAGCGGTCGATATTATCTACTATATCCTCCTGAACTTCTTCTAAATAATTAACTATTTCCTCACAGTCTTCATATTTATCCTGCAGGTGACAGATTATTGGCTGAACAACAGAAATACCTATCTTTTTTTCTAAAGCTGCCAGTTCATCCTGTGCCTCTTCCTTAATCGAACGAATCTCCCTCATTATCTGAGAAATTTCATTCTGGATTTTTTGACTTTTATTTCTGATTTCGTCTTTTTTCTCATCATCCATCTCTTGAAAATCTTCGCGCGAGATTGGTTCTCCATCCTCATCAATTGGTACAGGCACCAGACCCTGCGAGGTATTCTGCAGCATAAACCCTCTTTCTCGAGCGGAATCTTCAAACTCCTGCATTACTTTATTGGATTTAGGCTGATACTCATTTAAAATTTCTTTCCTTTCAGCCTCATACTCCTCTCCTTCAAATGCACGGGGGATTTCTTCCTGCAGTTCTTCGACTATTTTTTCCATATCAGTTTTTAAATCATTGCCCATTCCAGCAGGTACCCTCATCACTCTTGGTTTTTCGGGCTCAGAAAAATTAAAGACATATAAAATATCCTTCGGCTGCTCCATTTTGGCTGATTTTTCTTCGGCCATATTCTCAGCATATGTTGATTTTCCGGTTCCAGATTCTCCAGCCATAAAAATATTATAGCCGCTCTTATTAACTCTCATTCCAAAATCGAGCGAATCAGCTGCTCTATTTTGACCAATTATTTCTTCATCAATTGCAGAAAGTTCTTCTGTTGTTTCAAAATCGAGTTCTTCTGCCTTAAAATTAAAATCTA
>QBLP01000464.1 GCA_003070825.1 Halanaerobium sp.
TTAACTAGAGTGGAACCGCGCAATCCGTCGTCTCTATAATGAGATGAGGGATTTTTTTAGTTTTATATAACATTATTAGTCTTAAAAGATGAATTAATAAAATTTTGAAGGGGGAAATTAAATGGAAAAGGTAAAAGTTACACTGCCAGATGGATCGGTTAAGGAATATGATGCCGGAACAACAGTTAAAGATGTTGCTTATTCTATTGGTAGTGGTCTGGGAAGAGATGCTATTGCTGGAGTTGTTGATGGAAAAGAAGTAGATGCCAGTTATCCAATCGAAGATGATGTTGAGCTTTCAATTATTACCATTGATAGTGATGATGCTCTGGAGATTATCCGTCATACTACCTCACATGTGATGGCCCAGGCGGTAAAGAGATTATATGGTGATGTTCAGGTTGCAATTGGACCTGCTATTGAAGATGGCTTCTATTATGATTTTGATCTGGAAGAGAGCTTTAATCAGGATTCTCTAAAAGAAATTGAAGCCGAGATGGAAAAAATCATCAAGGAAGATATTGAAATTGAGCGTAAAGTACTGCCCCGTGAAGAAGCAGTTGAATTAATGAAAGAAAGAAATGAAAAATATAAGCTGGAATTAATCGAGGAACTTGAGGATCAGATGATCAGTCTTTATTTTCAGGGTGATTTTGTAGATCTCTGCCGGGGGCCACATCTACCTTCTACTGGCTATGTAAAAGCATTTAAACTGCTCAATGTTGCTGGAGCTTACTGGCGCGGTGATGAAAACAATGAAATGCTGCAGCGGATTTATGGTACTGCTTTTGCAAATGAGAAGGATTTAAATAAGTATTTAGAAAGAAGAGAAGAAGCCAAAAAAAGAGACCACAACAAATTGGGCCGTGAACTTGATTTATTTATGACAGTTGATGATATCGGTCAGGGTCTGCCGCTTTTAAAACCTAAAGGAGCAAAAGTTGTACAGACCTTACAGCGTTTTGTCGAAGATGAAGAAGAAAAAAGAGGTTACCAGCTGACCAAAACTCCTTTTATGGCTAAAAGTGATCTTTACAAAACTTCCGGCCACTGGGACCACTACAAAGACGGAATGTTTGTTCTGGGAGATGAGGATAGTGATGAGGGAGCAATGGCTCTCCGTCCGATGACCTGTCCTTTCCAGTTCCAGATTTATAACTCTAAGTTAAGAAGTTA
>QBLP01000465.1 GCA_003070825.1 Halanaerobium sp.
CTATGATATCTCTCAGCACCGGCCTTATGAGGCTTATGCTCTTAAAGATGATACGGGCTTTATCTTAGAAAATATAGCCCGCGAATATCCATCTTTCGGCCAGTCTGATTTTAGGGAGCCAGCCTATCAAACCGAAGCAGAAAACGGCTCAATTATCAGTGACCTAAAATATCAGGATCATCAAATTTACAGTGGCAAAAAAGAATTAGCCGGCCTGCCCTCAACCTATGTTGAAAAAGAGTCTGAAGCAGAAACTCTGGAAATAATCCTCTATGATGAGGTGACTGATCTGGAGGTGGTTTTAAGCTATACAATTTTTCAGGATTATCCGATAATTACCCGCTCAGCTAATTTTAAGAATCAGGGTCAGCAGAAGCTCAATCTCAAAAGGGCACTTTCAATGAGTGTTGATTTTGAGAATAAAGATTTTGAGCTGCTGCAGCTTTCCGGAGCCTGGGGCAGAGAAAGAGATATTATCCGCCGCCCACTGGAGCAGGGAATAACCAGAATCGACAGCAAAAGAGGGGGCAGCAGCCACCAGCAGAATCCATTTGTGGCTTTGGTTGAGCCGGAGACCGATGAGTACAGAGGAGAGGCCTATGGTTTCAGTTTTGTTTACTCTGCTAATTTTATCGCCCAGGCAGAGCGCAATCACTATGGTAAAACAAGATTAACAATGGGAATTAATTCTTTTACCTTTAACTGGCTTTTGGAAAGTGGAGAAAGCTTCCAGACACCAGAAGTTGTTATGAATTATTCTGATCAGGGTTTAAATAAAATGTCTCAAAACTTTCATCAGTTATACAGAAGTCGACTGGTTAGGGGTAAACACAGAGATAAGCAGCGGCCGGTTTTGATCAACAACTGGGAAGGTACCTATTTTGATTTTGATACAGATAAGATATTAGAGATGGCAGCAGCTGCTGCAGAAGTAGACCTTGAACTCTTTGTCCTTGATGACGGCTGGTTTGGGAAGAGAAATGATGATACTTCCTCACTGGGTGACTGGTATGTTAATGAAGAGAAGCTGCCCGGAGGATTAGAATATTTAGCTCAGGAAATTAATAAATTGGGGATGGATTTTGGTCTCTGGTTTGAACCGGAAATGATTTCTCCAGACAGTGATTTATACCGTGAGCATCCAGAATGGGCCATCCAGGTCCCGGAAAGAAA
>QBLP01000466.1 GCA_003070825.1 Halanaerobium sp.
TTAGAACAGAGTATAATGCGGATAGGATTTAAAAATGAAATTCCAGCAGAAATTGGATATAATGATTTAAAAATTTACAGCAGCGGTCAGGAAAAATTCAAAGATCTTTTTCAGGATTTAAGAGATGCAGAGAAATTTATTCATGCTAATTATTACATTATAAATGATGATGAACTGGGTAATAAATTTATAAGAATTCTATCAGAGAAAGCAGAAGCAGGGATAGAAGTGAGGCTTCTCTATGATAAAATGGGCTGTAGAGAGCTCTCCCGTTATTCGATTTTCAATTTAGAGGACGCGGGGGTTGAAGTCGTTTCTTTTGCTCCGTTTGTACTGGACATAAATTACAGAAATCATCGGAAAAATGTGATTATTGATGGCAAAATTGGTTATCTTGGAGGTATTAATATTGGTGATGAGTATTTAGGTTGTTCTGATCACTTTGGAGATTGGCGGGATACACATCTTAAAATCCAGGGAGAAAGTGTTAATAGTCAGCAGTACCGTTTTTTACTTGATTGGAAATTTGCTTCAGGTAATGATCTTTTAAAAGAGGAAAAGTACTTTCCAAAAAATAAAGTTAAAGGAAGATCTGCAGTTCAGATTGTAAGTAGTGGTCCTGATTCTAGGGAGGCAGAAATCAAGGCGATGTTTTTGAAGATGATTTATGAGGCTGAGAAGTCAATTTATATTCAAACCCCTTATTTTATTCCAGATCAATCAATGCTGGAGGCTTTAAAGATCGCAACAAGTTCCGGGGTTGATGTAAAAATAATGATTCCTGACCGGGGAGACCATCCTTTTGTATATGCAGCTAACAATTCTTTTGTAGGGCAGCTCCTGGAAGCTGGGGCCCGCTGTTATCGTTATACCAGAGGCTTTCTGCACAGTAAAACAATTTGTATTGACAGCAGAGTGCTTTCTATAGGTACCACAAATATGGATGTCCGGAGTTTTAAATTAAACTTTGAAATTAATGCCTTTATTTATGATAAAGAAAAGGCACGCTGGCATGATAATTTATTTGAAGAAGACTTAAAATTTTCTTCTGAGATAACTAGAGAAGAATTTAAAAATAGAGGTTGGACAATGAAATTAAGGGAATCTGTTTCCAGATTGCTTTCTCCAATTTTGTAATTTTATAGTTTTAATATAATTAAGGGACAGCAG
>QBLP01000467.1 GCA_003070825.1 Halanaerobium sp.
CCCCTTCTCGGTCCGATATTTTTTTAATAAAATGATCTATTAAAATCTTAGTATCTGATTTTCTTTCTCTAAGAGGAGGAACATTTATGGGAATAACATTTAAGCGATAAAAAAGATCACTCCTAAACTCATTTTCTCTGACCATTTTCTTAATATCTCGATTAGTAGTTGCAATTACTCTCACATCGATATCTCTACTTATATTTTCACCAACTCTTTCAAATTTTTTCTCCTGTAATACCCGCAGTAGTTTAGATTGAGTATCAAGGCTAATTTCAGTAATTTCATCTAACATTATAGTCCCTTGATCTGCCAATTCGAACTTTCCTTTTTTATCTTTAATAGCCCCTGTAAATGAACCTTTTTTGTGTCCAAATAACTCAGATTCGATAATATTGTGATTAAGTGCTGCACAATTTACTGCAACAAAGTTATTTTCTCGGCGCTGACTCTGATAGTGTAAAGCTTTTGCTACTAATTCTTTTCCAGACCCGCTTTCACCCTGAATTAAAACCGTCGAACTATAATCGGCTGCCATATTAATTGTTTCTAGCAAATTATAAACTGCTTTACTTTCCCCAATTATTCTCTTATATTTTTTCCTTATCTCATCTTTTTCATCAATTTTACATTGCCCAATTAAATTTCGAATCTTGATTTTTAACTCATCATAATCCAAGGGTTTAGTTAAAAATTCTGATGCACCTAATTTCATTGCTTTAACAGCCATCGGAATACTGCCATAAGCAGTCATAAAAATAAATTTACTTTTAATATTCTTTTTTAACATTGTTTCATAAAACTCAATTCCACTCATTTTTGGCATTCTTATATCTGATATAATTAGATCCGCATTCAAGCTTTTTGCTTTTCTAATTGCCTCATCTACATCATTTGCATAATCAACTATATAATTTTCAGCTTCCAATATTGCTTTTAGAACCTTAGATATATTTTCTTTGTCATCAACTATTAGTATCTTTTTCATTATTGCTATCATCCTTATAAATAGGTAATTTAATTTTAAAAACTGTATTATTATCAGTATTCGCTTCAATCTTTCCTTTGTGTTTTTCAATAATTTCTTTTGAGATACTTAAACCTATACCACTACCACTTTTTTTTGTTGTAAAAAATGGGTTAAAAATTTTATCAAGATCTTCGTTTTTG
>QBLP01000090.1 GCA_003070825.1 Halanaerobium sp.
GGTAATGACAGGTATTATTCTGAGTCATCCCCTAAAATAATTGATACAAGTGCTATTATTGATGGAAGAATATTTGAAGTTTATAAAAACAATTTTATAGATGGAATTTTAATTGTTCCCCGTTTTGTATTAGAGGAATTACAAAATGTTGCAGATTCAGATAGAGAATTAAAAAGAAAAAAAGGTAGACTGGGATTGGAAATATTAAAAAAATTACAAAATGATCTTGGAGAAAATATTGTTATTCTAGATAAAGAAGTTAATAGTCAGGAAGTTGATCATAAGTTAGTTTATCTGGCTAAAGAATTAAATGCTGATTTAATATCCAGTGATTATAATTTAAATCAACTTGCTGAGTTACAGGGGATTAAGGTTATTAATATAAATAGATTGGCTAATGCTCTTAAACCTGTTCTTTTACCAGGAGAAAAAAAGAAAGTGGAAATCATCAAAAAGGGAAAAGAACAGGGTCAGGGTATTGCATATCTTAAAGACGGGACAATGATAGTTGTTGAGGGCGGCCAAAATCATATAGGAGAAAAAATTAATGTAGTTATCTCAAGCTTTTTTCAGAAAAATTCAGGAAGAATGTATTTTGCAAATTTGTCATCTAAAAATATTTAATAATAAATAGTAAATGGGGAGGGTTATAATGACTGCAAAAATCAAAAATAATGCAGAACTAGTGATTAAAATAGAAGGAATGAAATGTTTTTATTGCTTTACAGTAGTTGCTGATATTTTAAGAGAATTTGATGGTATTAAAGAAATTAGAGTTGGTTTAAATAAAGGAAATGCAATTGTAAGATATGATAAAGAAAAAGTTAGTTCAGAAGAACTTCTTGAGAGCTTAAAAAAAGCAGGTTATAACGCTGTCCCAAAAAATTAATATGATTTTTAAATCTAGAATAACACAATAGGGGTGAAATTGTATAGTGAAAGCGTTGACTTTTAAACAGGGTATACATCCTGAGTATAATAAGGAACTAACAAAGGATAAACCCTTAAAAAATTCGAAACGTCCTGAGGAGGTAATTATTCCTCTGAAACAGCACATTGGAGCACCTTTAAAGGTGCTTGTTAAAAAAGGTGATAAGGTGGACATGGGTCAGAAGATTGCAGATGGAGACAGTTTTGTCTGTGCACCTATTCATGCTTCAGTCTCTGGAACTGTTAAAGAAATAAGAAAAGTAACAGATCCTGGCGGAAATATTGTTGATGCTGTAGTTATCGAAGCAGCAGAAGAGGATACACTTAATTCTGGTTTAGAAAAACATGATAATTTAGATCAACTTGATGCAGATCAAATTAGAAAAATCATTAGAGAAGCAGGAATTGTAGGTATGGGAGGAGCAATGTTTCCCACTCACGTTAAGGTTTCTATTCCCGAAGACAAAAGTGTTGATTATGTAATTTTAAATGGAGCCGAATGTGAGCCTTATCTAACTGTTGACCATCGGGTAATGGTGGAAAGACCAAAGAGTATTGTTTTTGGTTTAAAAGCTTTAATGAAAGCTGCCGGTGCATCCGGAGGTTTTATTGGGATTGAAGAAAATAAGCCCGAAGCAATTGAAAGTATGCAGGATGCGGTTAAGGATGACAAAAATATTGAAGTAAAGGTTTTAGAAACAAAGTATCCACAGGGTGGAGAAAAAATGTTGATTGAGGCTATTCTGGGACGAGAAGTTCCTGCTGGTGGTCTACCGCTTGATGTAGGGGTAGTGGTCAACAATACCTCGACAGCAGCTGCAGTTGCAGATGCAATTAGAGATGGAAAACCTCTTTATGAAAGGTCTATCTCAATTACCGGTCGCGGAATAAATTCTCCCCAAAATTTAATTTATCGAATAGGTACTAATATTGGTGATTTGGTTGAAGAAGCAGGTGGCTTAAAAGAAAATGCAGCTAAAGTTATTACCGGTGGTCCAATGATGGGTAAGGCACAAAAGTCTCTCAATATTCCCGGTGTTAAAGGTACTTCCGGTATTTTAGTGCTGGTTCAGGAGGAAGTCGAAGTATATGAACCTTCTCCCTGTATTAACTGTGCTCGCTGTGTTGATGCCTGTCCTATGTTTTTAATGCCAACTCAGCTGGCAAATTATGCGAAAAATGAGATGGTCGAGGAATTGGAAGAATGGCAGATATTAAGCTGTGTTGAATGTGGTTCCTGTTCTTTTGTCTGTCCATCTAAAATACCTCTGGTACATCATCTGCGTCTTGGTAAGGCACAGGTCATGGCCAAAAAAAGAGAAGAGAATTAAGGGGGATAATCAATAATGAATAACGAATTAATTGTAACATCCTCACCACATATCAGAGCTCAGGATTCAGTCCCAAAAATAATGTGGTCAGTTGTAATTGCTCTGCTGCCAGCAGTTTTTGCTGCTGTATATTTCTTTCAAGCAAGAGCAATTTCAGTGGTTCTGACAGCTGTTGCTGGTGCGGTTTTAACAGAATACATATTTCAAAAAATTAGAAATAAAAAAATTATGATTAAAGATGGAAGTGCAGTAGTTACAGGATTACTTCTGGCACTTACACTCCCACCTTCGATTCCGCTCTGGACTGCTTTTTTTGGTTCAGTAGTTGCTATTGGTCTGGGAAAACAGGTTTTTGGTGGAATCGGACAAAATTCATTTAATCCAGCCTTAGTTGGGAGAGCATTTTTAACAGCTTCTTATCCAGTTTTAATGACTACCTGGACTGTAGATGGAGTTTCTTCTGCAACACCTTTAAGTCAGATGAAAATGGAAGGGATTGCAACTGATACCTGGAATCTTTTTGTAGGTCAGATTGGTGGTTCTTTAGGAGAGACATCAGCCTTAGCTCTATTATTAGGTTTTTCTTATCTTTTATATAAAGGCTATGTAAACTGGAGAATTCCGCTGGCAATGGTTGGAACAGTATTTTTAGGCACTTTTGCCTTTGGTTCAGATCCAATTTTTCATCTTTTCGCAGGTGGCTTAATGCTGGGTGCGCTATTTATGGCTACTGATATGGTCTCCAGTCCAACAACAAAGTTGGGACGCTGGATTTTTGGAATTGGAGCCGGCCTTTTAGTTGTTATAATTAGACTCTGGGGTGGATATCCAGAAGGTGTAATGTACAGTATTTTATTGATGAATACAGCAGTACCTTTAATTAACAGATATACAAGACCCCGCAGTTTAGGAGAGGTGAGATAAATGGAAAAGAATAGTACAAAAGCCATGATTATAACTTTAGCCACTATAGGGATAATATCTGCTATATTATTGACCTTTGTCTATCAGTGGACGATTCCATATATCGAAGAAAATCAGGAAGAAACAAGAAGAGCTGCAATTAAAGAAGTTTTGCCCTTAGCGGAAGAAATCAATCAGGTAGAAAGAGAGAGTCAGATTTTTTACGAAGGTTATGACAATAGTGGTAATCGAGTAGGAGTGGCATATCAGCACAGTGGTGGTGGCTACAATGGACCGATAGAATTAATGATCGGAGTTGATCTGGAAGCAGAAGAAATAATTCAGATTAGTATCCTAAATCATCAGGAAACTCCCGGACTGGGAGCACGAATTACAGAAGAGGAATACAAGAGTAATTTTGTCGGTAAACCATTTGGTGATTATGTAGTTGTTAAAACTCCTCCCTCTAAAACTATGGAAGTCCAGGCGGTTGCAGGTGCTACAATTTCTTCAAGTAATACTACCAGAATTGTGGAAGAAGCTGTCAGTATGATCAATAATGCCTATGGAGGTGGAAGTTAATGTCAGTTAACGCAAAACAGTTAATTTCTGATTTTAAAAATGGGCTCTGGCAGGAAAATCCTATTTTTCGTCTTGTTATTGGTATGTGTCCAACTCTTGCTGTAACTAATACTATGGTAAATGGGTTGGCGATGGGATTAGCAACTTCTTTTGTTCTCATTTCTTCAGAAATTGTGGTTTCTTTAATTAAAAAATTGATTCCTGGTGATGTTAGAATACCAAGTTACATATTAATTATTGCAACATTTGTTACTTTTGTTGACTATTTCTTAAAAGCTTTTTATCCTTCTATTGCTGCTTCATTAAGTTTATTTGTACCCTTAATAGTTGTTAACTGTCTAATATTAGGAAGACAGGAAACTTTTGCGTCTCAGAATCCTGTTCATCGGTCCTTTGCAGATGCCCTGGGAATGGGAATTGGTTTTACATGGGCCTTACTTTTATTGAGTGCGGTGAGAGAATTATTTGGTATGGGTTCAATGTTTGGACTACAAATACTGGGAGACTGGTATAGACCGATGGTTATTATGGTATTACCTGCAGGAGCATTTATCACACTGGGGATTTTAATAGCAATTATGAATGTGATTGGTAAAAATGCTACAAATGATACTACTTGTCACTAACAGGAGGAATTAAAGATGTCAGAATTCACTCAACTTGTTCTACTCTTTTTTGGAACAGTTTTTGTTAATAACTTTATCTTAGTTAGATTTTTAGGGATTTGTCCTTTTTTAGGTGTATCAAAACAGGTAGAGACTGCCATGGGGATGGGTTTAGCAACAACATTTGTTATGACTTTGACTGGTGCTGCAACATGGCTGATTAACACCTATATTTTAGAAGCATTAAATTTACCGTTTTTACAGTATGTATCATTTATTATTGTAATTGCATCTCTGGTTCAGTTTGTAGAGATGTTTATTAAAAAAACAAGTCCCGTACTTTATAAATCATTAGGAATCTTTCTGCCATTAATCACAACAAATTGTGCAATTTTAGGTCTTGCGCTACTAATTCCACTTAATGGATACAGTTTTATCGGCAGTACAGTATTTGGGTTTGGTGCTGGAATAGGTTTTACTCTGGCGATTGTATTGATGGCAGGACTGAGAGAAAAATTAGAATTTGGCGATGTACCGGGAGTATTAAAAGGTGTACCAGTAACTTTGATTATTGCTGGTATTATGGCGATGGCTTTTATGGGTTTTTCTGGTTTAATAACTATATAATATTTATCAATTTAAGGAATTAAATAATTTTCATATGTAGAAAATTGAGTTGTTAAAATGTTATAAGAAATTAAGGATGATAAAAATGAATTATTTGTTATATGTATCCCTTATTGGTTTCTTTTCTGGTACATTAGGAACTGTGGGTGGTGGCTTAATTGTATTATTAGTTAGAGAAATCAAAACAAAATTTTTAAGTATAATTTTAGGGATTTCCGCAGGGATTATGACTGTTGTAATTTTTTTAGATCTGATTCCTGAAGCACAGATAACCGGTTCAATCTGGAGCAGTCTAACTGGATTATTTTTAGGAGTTATGTTAATTAGTATTTTGGATATGTTATTTCCGCATCAAAATTTTGTTTCAATAGATGATGATGAGAGTCATTATTTAAAGGCCGGTATTCTGCTGGCAGTTGGTATTGCTCTGCATAATATACCTGAGGGTTTAGCAATTGGAGCTGGTTATAGTTCTGCTGATAATTTAGGTCTGGGTTTAGCTGTGATTATGGCTGTACAAAATTTTCCAGAAGGAATGGCAGTTGCTACCACTTTGAGTTTAGCAGGTTTAAAGAATGTAGAAGTTATTTTAATTACATTGTTGTCTGGTATTCCTATGGGTATAGGTTCTTTTCTGGGAGCTTATTTAGGAAATATTTCAAATCTGAGTTTATCTATTTCTTTAGGTCTGGCAGCTGGAGCAATGTTATATATTACATTTGATGGGCTTATTCCTGATGCACATAAAAAAGCTGAAGGATACACAGCAATTTTTGGTATTATAAACGGTGTTTTTTTGGGATTGATTTTAAGCAACTTTTTATAATTTTAGCAGGTGCACATTATTTAATGAAGATTTTTAAGGGAGATAAAAATGAGCAAAGCATGGGAACTCATGACATTTTATGATAAGGTTTTAATTGTTATTATAGCTATCATTTCATTATCATTTATATTATTTCCAAATAGTATTCTGAACCAGAATACTAAGGAAGATGAATATATTATTGTTATCCAAACAGCTAATGGAAGACAAAAACAAGTAAAAATAAATGAAACTTATCAAAGTGAGCCTTTAATTATAGAGGCAGATGGTCCAATTGGAACTACAATTATTGAGGCACATAATGGTAGAGTAAGAGTTAAAAAGGCACCACCAGCTGATCCATTGAGAATTGATGAAAAAATTGGGTGGATTAGTGAACCAGGACCTTCAATTATATGTGTCCCAAATAAATTAGCTATCTGGATTGAAGAGAGTAAATCTGAACAGGCATTAGATGGTATGTCATGGTAAATCTAAATATTTACATTTAGTAATAAATTATGATGTAGAATTTATAAGAAAGTTTTTGCCGAAAGGGGTGATATAATGCTTAAATATTGGATATTTGGAAGAAAAGTATCTCTTGAAAATTAAATTAGAGTGTGGTATATTATTGGTATACGGTGTTGGGGTATAGTGTATAGTGTATAGTAATTAATTAAATTTTTGGAGATTATAGAATTTTTTTATTTAATATAATAAGTATTGGGGATTATGAGGAGGGAAGTATGAGTAAAAGTAAGAATTGGTGGCAAAAATTTATTGATAAACTTGCCTCAGCTAATCAGAAAGAGTATGGAAATGATGTTCCTGATTGTTGTGGAGATGGTAAAACGAAAAAGGAAAATGAGAAATAACTTTAGAAATATAATATTTTTTTTATTAAACAGTAATATTAAAATGGGGTGGTTATATGAATTCATTATGTGATCTAGATAAAAAAGACTTAAAAGCCCGGTTAAAAAGGATAGAAGGCCAGGTTCGTGGGTTGCAGAGGATGATAGAAGAAGATAAATATTGTGTTGATGTTTTATATCAGATCAATGCTGTACAGGGGGGACTTAAAAAAGTTGGTTTAAAAATTCTGGATAAACACGTCCACGGCTGTGTTCAAAGAGCAGTTAAAGATGAAGAGGGAGATAAAGTTATAGATGAATTAATGG
>QBLP01000468.1 GCA_003070825.1 Halanaerobium sp.
AACAATTTTATAAGGAGGAATATAAAATGGGTAAAGTAATTGGTATTGACTTAGGTACAACTAATTCTTGTGTGGCAGTAATGGAAGGTGGAGAACCTACTGTTATCCCCAATAAAGAAGGTGCTAGAACTACTCCTTCTGTAGTGGCATATTCTAAAAAAGGAGAAAGAATTGTCGGTGAACATGCAAAACGTCAGGCGGTAACTAATCCTGATCAGACAATTTCTTCAATTAAAAGAGAAATGGGTACAGATTTTACAGCAACAC
This sequence comes from Halanaerobium sp., assembly GCA_003070825.1. Taxonomy (GTDB): domain Bacteria; phylum Bacillota; class Halanaerobiia; order Halanaerobiales; family Halanaerobiaceae; genus Halanaerobium. Next base: position 268 of record QBLP01000468.1, read on the forward strand.
TTAATGGAGAAGAATATACTCCACAGCAAATTTCGGCTATGATTTTACAGAAATTAAAAAGAGATGCAGAAGAGTATTTAGGTGAAGAGATTGAGGAAGCTGTAATTACAGTTCCTGCTTACTTTAGTGATGCTCAGCGTCAGGCAACAAAAGATGCTGGTAAAATTGCTGGTTTAAAGGTAGAAAGAATTATCAATGAGCCGACAGCTGCTTCTTTAGCTTACGGTCTTGATGATAAAGGTGAAGAAACTATTTTGGTATATGATCTTGGTGGAGGTACTTTTGATGTTTCCATCTTAGATATTGGGGATGGAGTCTTCGAAGTTATAGCAACTAACGGTAATAACCACCTTGGTGGAGATGACTTTGACCAGAGAATTATTGATTATTTAGCAGAAGAATTTCAAAATAGAACTGGTATTGATCTCAAGAAAGATAAGATGGCACTTCAGCGCTTAAAAGATGCGGCTGAGAAAGCTAAAATTGAGTTATCAAGTGTTAAGCAGACAAATATTAATTTACCATTTATCACTCAGACTGATGCAGGACCTGAACACTTAGATATTGATTTAACAAGAGCTAAGTTCGAAAGTTTAATCAGTGATCTAGTTGAACAGACAATGGAACCAGCTCGTAAAGCATTGAAAGATGCCGGTATGGATAAATCTGATATTGACGAAGTTATTTTAGTAGGTGGTTCAACTAGAATTCCAGCTGTTCAGGAAGCAGTTAAAAATTTAATTGGTAAAGATGCACACAAAGGAATCAACCCAGATGAAGTTGTAGCAGTTGGTGCTGCAATTCAGGGTGGTATTTTAGCAGGAGATGTAGATGATGTAGTGCTCTTAGATGTTACACCTCTATCTCTTGGTATTGAAACTCTTGGCGGAGTATTTACC
>QBLP01000469.1 GCA_003070825.1 Halanaerobium sp.
TTTAACAATAGTTTTTTCTTTTTCCTGAGCCTGATAATCTAAAACAGCTGTGCCGACTTTATCACTACCGGGATCTAAAGCAAGTAAATACTTATCCATCATTATTCTGCTCCTCAGCTTTAACTTCTTCCAGTTCAAACTTAAGATTATCGCTCAGTCGATCTTCACGCCAGATATTGGCAGCTGCATAGACATTAACTTTAACCTCAGCTTCACTGGATCTAACTCTGTTTACAAGCTCATAAAACTGGCTGAAGTTAATTGAGCCAACCTGACCTGAATTATCAGGTAGTAAGCCCTGATTAACTGCTTTTTCATTAACGTCCTGCAGTAAAGCTTCTAATTCAGTTTCTATTTCTTCACTGCTCTGAGCAGAGCTAATAACCCGGCTGCTGATTAACGCATCTTTTTTGAAGACAACAAAATCTTCGTAGAGCTGAAAGTTTGCATAAAGCCAGTCATTTTTAGGAACATTAACCCGAGAAATTAAAGAAACAATGACTCTGCTTCCCTGATCCATATTGTAAATAATTCTAGCTGCATTTAGTATATCCTCTGTCTGTAGGCGTAAAGCCATCCCGGTTTCCTTATTAACCTGAATATCTTGTTCCATTGCAACCTGATTTGCTTCCTGCAGATATCTATTTAAAGCAGAAATAGTTTCCTGTTCACTGCGGCCGCCTTCCAGAACATCACTGTAGATAACATCACCTTTCTGATAGACCATATCCTCACCCATATAATAGATCACACCAGCCTGCAGCTGATTTGCAACCTCTCTTAAATCATCATAGTCAGCTTCTAAGTCTGCAATTTGATTTTCAAGTTCAGATACCTGGGCCTCCAAATCATTTCGCTGGGAGCTCAGTTCATTAACTCGGCTCTGCAGCTCATTTCGATTTTTGGTCAGCTGCTGCAGCTCATTTTCTACCTCCTGCAGCTCCTGATCCTTAACTGCCAGTTCCGCTTCTTTTTCAGCGATTTCATTTTCCTTAGCCTTGATTTCTGCTTCCCTGCTTTCAATTTCCTGCTGCAGTTTAGATAATTCTTTGTCTCTTGCTGCCAGTTTTTGATCTCTTTCCGATAACTGCTTGTCTCTTTCTGCAAGCTGCTGGTCCAATCTTTCTAATCTATTTAAAACATCATTGATATTAAATAAAGC
>QBLP01000010.1 GCA_003070825.1 Halanaerobium sp.
ACTCAACATTATCTCAGGAACAAGGGCTGTTCAGCTGATTAAAGGTCTGGGGCTGATTTTTTTGGTTGCCTTATTTGCTCAACTTTTAGAGCTGAACACAGTTAACTGGTTTTTAGATAGTTTTCTGACCATTATTATGGTAGCGCTGCCAATTGTTTTTCAACCAGAATTGAGGAGAGCCCTCGAACAAATTGGGCGGGGAGGATTTCTCAAAGAACAGTTCTGGCAGAACTGGGGACCAAAAGAAATAAATGAAATTGTTATGGCAACAGCAGAAATGTCTGAGAAAAAAACTGGTGCGTTAATTGTTATTGCCCGTCGAGTTGGTTTGAAAAATTATATCGAGACAGGAATTGAGCTTGATTCCAAAATCAGCAAACAATTACTGCTCAGCATTTTTCAACATCAGTCACCTCTACACGATGGAGCTTTGATTATCGAAAATGGTACGGTTCAGGCAGCCAGTTGTTTTTTAAATCTTTCTACTCGCTCTGATATCAATCCAAGGCTGGGTACCAGACACCGGGCAGCTATCGGTATTACAGAAGAGTCTGATGCTCTGGCAATAGTGGTTTCTGAAGAAACAGGTGTCATTTCAGTTGCCGAAAATGGACAACTGAGCCGTCATCTTGATACAGCTGAACTGCGGGAAACTCTTGCCCATAGTTTTGAAAAATCTAAAGAAAAATCTTTTATGAGGAGGCATCTCTAAATGTTTTCTCTAACTGAAAACCAAAAAAAATTAATACTTGCCTTTTTTATAGCTGTTCTGCTCTGGGGTTATGCCAGTAATCAAACAGCAAATGTTTTAAATTATGGAGAAGAACAAGCAGCTTCATTTTTACTGGATATTGAAGTTAGAAATTTACCAGAGGAATATCAGCTGGAATCAATGTCTGTAGAAAGAGCAGTAGTCAGAATTGATTATGTTTCCTATTTTTCTAAAATAAATAGATCAGATCTTAATGCTTATGTTGATTTGCGTAATGTTGATCCAGGTGATAATATGAAAATAATTGAGGTTGAATTACCGAGTTCAGCCAGGCTGCTGGGAGTAGATCCGGGTTATATACTGGTTAAAGTAACTGCAAAAGAAAATTAAATTATGATTAATATATTAATCTATTAGATTAGAATAGTTTATTTTAGAATTTTAAAATTGAGGTGGATATTTTGGAAAAGAAGTTATTTGGAACTGATGGTGTGCGTGGAGTTGCTAATCATGAATTAAAAGGAGAGCTTGCCTTTAAGCTGGGAAGAATTGGTGGTTATTATTTGAGTAAAAACTCAGATCAAAAGCGGCCTGTAGTCATTATTGGTAAGGATACAAGGCTTTCTGGAGATATGCTGGAAGCAGCTCTGATGGCCGGTTTAACTTCAGTTGGTATTGATGTTTATAGACTGGGAATTATTCCAACTCCGGGAGTCTGTTATTTAAGCAGAACTAAAGAGGTAGTAGGAGGAATAATGATTTCTGCTTCTCATAACCCAACTGCTGATAATGGAATTAAGTTCTTTGATCAGAATGGGATTAAACTAAGTGATCAGGCTGAACTGGAGATTGAAGAATTAATTTTTAATGATCATTCAGAAGAACTTCCTTATCCAATTGATAAAGAGATTGGTCTAGTTGAAGAAAAATACAGCTGGATTGATGAATATATCGATTTTGTAATTGCAAGTGCAGATAAAAAATTAAATGATTTAAAAGTTGTAATTGACTGTGCCAACGGAGCGGCTTATCAGGCCTCACCTGCTGTTTTTAAAGCACTTGGAGCCGAAGTAGTGGTAATTAATAATCATCCTAATGGTGAAGAAATTAATGTTAACTGTGGTTCAACAGCTCCTGAACTGGCAGCAGAAAAGGTAGTGGAAACCGGCGCTGATTTAGGAATTGCTCATGATGGTGATGCAGATCGGGTAATCTTAATTGATGAAAAAGGAGAGGTTGTTGAAGGTGACAACATTATGGCTGTTGCGGCAAGAGATCTGCTTAAAGAGGATAAATTAAACAAAAAAACTGTGGTAACAACTAAATACAGCAATCTGGGTTTAAAAGAAAGTCTGGCTGAAGTGGGAGCTGAACTGGTAATAACTAAAAATGGAGACCGCTATGTGCTGGCAGAAATGCTGAAAAATGGTTATAAACTTGGGGGAGAAAAATCAGGACACATTATTTTTAGTGAATATAATACAACCGGTGATGGAATTTTGACCGCGGTTAAAATTGCCTCTATCATCAAAAAAGAAGAACAGTCACTTTCAGAGCTAAAAGAAGTTATGAGCTACTGGCCCCAGCTTCTGGCGAATATAAAGGTCAGCCAGAAAGAAGACTGGGAGCAGAATTCTAAAATTGCTGCTGAAATTAAAGCTGCGGAGGAGGAAATAGGTAGTTCTGGCCGGGTTTTTGTTCGTGCATCTGGAACTGAGCCACTGATTAGAGTAATGCTTGAAGGTAAGGAAGAAAGACTTCTAAAAAAATGGGAAAATAAGCTGAAAGAATTAATTAGTAAAGAATTGAACTAAAATTTGCTATTTGCAGTAATTTATAATAAAATTAAATCTGTTCTGACTGATATTTAGTTAGAAATGTCAAATCAGAGATTTAAATCAAAAAAAGGAGGTGATTAAAAAAATTGAAGAGAAAAAGCGCCAGAACCTGATTTGGACGGGATTTTAATCAGGTGGACGAGGAAGAAGGTTATCGAATATTCGGCGGATGCCTTCAGGTAGTGGCTGTTCTGCCTCAATTTTATTTCTCAAAATCAGCGGGCAATTGCTGAGACAAAGGAAATAAACAACAGTTGACAGTTGAATATTAATAACAAAAACGGAGGTAAAGATAATATATGTGCGGAATTGTTGGTTACATTGGTGAGAAAAAGGCAGCTCCAATACTGCTTTCAGGTCTGAAAAAGCTGGAATACAGAGGCTATGATTCAGCTGGAATTGCAGTTCAGGAAGAAGAGGCTGTTAAAATTGTAAAAAAAGAAGGTAAATTAGATAAATTAAAGTCCAGTGCAGAAAAAGAAATCTTTAATGGGGATACTGGAATCGGACATACCAGGTGGGCTACTCATGGTAAACCCTCTGATATAAATTCACATCCTCACACTGATTCTTTTACTAAGATTGTTATTGTGCATAATGGAATTATCGAGAACTTTAGAGAGTTAAAAGAAGAACTGCTCGAAAAAGGCCATCAATTTGAATCAGAAACTGATACAGAAGTTGCTGCGCATTTAATTGCAAGTTATTATCAGCAGAACAACTTAAAAGCAGCAGTAATTAAGGCAGTAAAAAGACTGGAAGGATCTTTCGCTCTGGCTGTGATGTCTTATACAGAAAAAGATAGAATTATAGCTGTTCGTAAGGACAGTCCCCTAATTGTCGGCCTGGGTGAAAATGAAAACTTTTTGGCTTCCGATATCCCAGCTTATCTTGAACATACAGACGATTTCTATATTTTAGAAGATGGAGAAATTGCTGATATCAGAAAAGACGATGTTAAAATCTATTCTTTTGCTGATGAGTTAATTGCTGATAAGCAGAAGACAAAGATCGACTGGGATGCAGAGATGGCTGAGAAGCAGGGTTATCAGCATTTTATGCTCAAAGAGATTCATGAACAGCCAGAATCATTAAAGAGACTGCTGGAGGATAATTTAAAAGATGGCAAAATTGATTTAAGTGAAAGTGGCCTTGATAAAAACTGGATTGCTAATTATGATAAAATTCATGTTGTGGCCTGTGGAACTGCCTATCATTCTGGAGCTCTGGCTAAATATCTGCTGGAAGATAAACTTAGAATACCGGTAGAGGTAGAGGTTGCCAGTGAGTACCGCTACCGCAACCCGATTATAAATGAGAGGACTTTAATGATTGTAGTTAGCCAGTCAGGTGAGACTGCAGATACACTGGCTGCACTGAGACTGGCCAAAAATAAAGGAGCAAGTGTACTTGCCCTGACAAATTCTCGTGACAGCAGTATTGCCAGAGAATCTGATATGGTTATTTATTTAAAAGCTGGCCCGGAAATTGCAGTTGCTTCCACTAAGGCTTATACTAATATGGTTGCTGCTTTTTATATTTTGTTGATCGATGGTATGAGGCAGCGCCAGGAAATAAGTGAAGAAGTTGAAGCTAAATATACTTCTGATTTAATAAAACTACCTGAGATGATCAGACAGCTGAGTGAGCAGTCAAAAGATCAAATCAAATTGATTGCTGATAAATATGCTAAAAAAGAGAATATCTTTTTTATTGGACGCAATACAGATTATACTCTTGCTCTTGAGGGAGCATTAAAATTAAAGGAGATATCCTATATCCACGCTGAGGCCTACCCGGCCGGTGAACTGAAACATGGAACACTGGCACTGATAGAAGAGGATGTGCCGGTCGTTGCTCTGGGCAGTAGGGCGGATGTATTTCCAAAACTATTCAGCAATCTAAAAGAGGTTAAAGCCAGAGGGGCTGAAACTCTCTTAATTACTGAAGAAGATCAAAAGTTCGAAAAAGACAGTGTTGATCATCTAATCGAACTGCCGCTTTTAAATCAGGACTTTGCTGGTCTGCTCGCAATTATTCCCCTGCAGTTACTTGCCTATTATACTGCTTTAAATTGTGGAGAAGATATTGACCAGCCCAGAAATCTGGCAAAAAGTGTAACAGTAGAATAAAAGATTGTATTCAACAAATAAAGATAAAATATGATAAAAACAGACATCGAACCGGGCCTGTAACAGGGTCCGGTTTTTTGCATTTAGCGCATAATTTTAATATAATTATAAAGTAGAATGATTGAGTATAACTTTGATTTGAGAAAGGAAATATATGATTTTAGGAACCGGGATTGATTTAGTTAAAAATAGTCGAATTAAGGACTTAATAGAAAAATATGAAGATCGCTTTTTAAAAAAAATTTACACTGAAGCTGAAATAAGTTACTGTCAGCAGAAAATAAACTCAGCGCCCTCTTTTGCAGCGCGTTTTGCCGCTAAGGAAGCAGTTTTAAAAGCTCTGGGCACAGGAATGAGAAATAACAGCTGGCAGGACATTGAGGTTTTAAATGACAGATTAGGCAAACCAGAAGTTAAATTATCTGGCAGCACTGCAGTTAGAGCGCAAGAACTTGGAGTAAGCTCAATTTTTATTTCTATTTCTCACGAAAAAGACTTCAGTATTGCTCAGGTTGTTATGGAAGGAGCAGAATAAATGGAAGTTTTAACTCCGACAATGATGGCAAAATGTGATCAGGAAACTATTGAGGCTGGCTGTCCGGAAATTTTACTGATGGAAGCAGCAGCTTATGGAACTGCCAGGCTGGCAGTAGAAATTATAGAAAAGGAATTTGTATCAAAAACTGAGGCTGAGCTTAAACTAAGAGTTTTAGTTGGTAAGGGAAACAATGGTGGTGATGGCCTGGCTGCGGCTCGAATACTAAAAAATTGGGGTTATCAGCCAGAAATAATTTTAAGTACAGCTGCTAAAGATTTAAAAGGAGTTAATAGTAAAAATTATGAGCTGGTTCTTTTAAACGGGGTTAAAGATTATCAATTTAATAATTTAAAAGAAGATGAATTTTTGAATTTAATAAAAAATAGTGATTTGATTATTGATGCACTGCTGGGAACTGGAATAAAGGGTGAGCTGAGAGGTAATGTAAAAAAAATTATTACTCAGATCAACCAGAAACTGGAGAGGAAGCCTTTAACACTTGCTGTTGATATACCCTCCGGGATTATCGGAGAAAACGGCAGGCTAGCTGGTGAAGCCCTAAAGGCAGATTACACAGCTACAATGGCGGCTTATAAGCGAGGTCTGCTTTTATATCCAGGTAGAGACTACAGCGGTCAGATTAGAATAATCAATATTGGAATTCAGCCGGAGACAATTACTCAAAATGGTGATCGACTTAAGGCCTTTGAGGGGCAGACTGCAGCTAATTTAATTCCAAAACGAATAAATAATGGGCATAAGGGTAGTTTTGGCAAAGTCGCTGTAATTGCAGGGTCTAAAGGTATGACCGGTGCCCCCCTTTTGAGTACAAAGGCAGCTTTGAGAAGTGGTGCTGGTCTGGTTTATCTTTTAACTGCAGCAGAGATTGAAGCCCAGACTTCAGTTCAGCTGGAAGAGGTAGTGGGAGTTCCACTGTCTTCAAAAGAGGGAATGATTACTGCTGATTCCTTTGCTGAGATCAGGCAATTTTCGGAAAAAGTGGACCTCATTGCTGCTGGCCCAGGATTGGGTAAAAGTTCTGAAATAACTGATTTGATGGAGAAGATTTTAAAGAATCTGGAACTGCCGCTGATTTTGGATGCAGATGCAGTAAATTCAATTAAGAATCTCAAATTACTAAAAAATTATAAAGGCGAACTTATTTTAACACCTCATCCCGGCGAAATGGCAAATCTGACAGGGGTGAGTATTCAGGAAATTAACAATAATCGAATTGAAGTGGCCAGAGATTTTGCCGTTGAATATGGAGTCAATTTAATATTAAAAGGAGCTGCAACTATAACTGCTGCTTCTGATGGTAGAGCTTATATCAACACCAGCGGCTGTAATGGAATGGCCACAGCAGGTAGTGGAGATGTTTTAACAGGCATAGTAGCTGCTCTTCTGGCACAGGGGATGAGTAGTTTTGAGGCTGCAGCACTGGCTGTTTATCTGCACGGTAAAGCGGGAGAATTTGCAGCAGTTGAAAAGAGTAATTATGCTCTTATTGCATCAGATATAATTGAGAATCTGTCGAAGGTCTGGCAGAAATTTGAATAAATTTGTCACTAAAGATGTTCAGAACTATTTACAAGCCGATTTTAAAATAAAATAATTTTGAGGAGTTAAAAATGATATTATCAGATAAAACAATTAAAAAAATGCTAGCAAATCAAGAATTGATTATAGATCCGATTGATGAAATGCAGATTCAACCAGCTTCGGTTGATATGAGGTTAGGAGATGATTTTTTAAAAGTAGATGAAAACTCTCATCCTTTAATGACTTTAAATGATGAGGTTAATTATGAAGAAGTGAGGGGTTCAGAAATTATTATTCCCCCACATTCATTTTTACTGGCAACAACAAAAGAATATATAAAATTACCCGATAATTTAACTGCTTTTGTGGAAGGAAGAAGTTCAATCGGTAGAATGGGTCTTTTTATTCAAAATGCGGGCTGGGTTGATCCCGGTTTTGAAGGTCAGATTACTCTGGAACTTTATAATGCAAATCGTCTTCCAATTAAATTAGAATCAGACCGCAGAATCTGTCAGCTGGTATTTGCTTCAATGGATAATGAAGCTGACAATCCTTACCGCGGCAAATATCAGGGACAAAAAAACACAGTAGGTACCAGAGTCTTTAAAGATCCAGAAAACAAAAAAAGATAAACCTGGAGGTGTAATTATGGTAACTTTGGTAATTTCGGAAATAGATAAAAGAATTGGTCCTGGGGATATTGTAGGAGCTTTTATCAATGAAGCCGGGACTGCAAGTGATGATATTGGTAAAATTAATATAGATAACAGTAAAAACAAGGCAGAAGTAGAAGTGAACTGGGAATCCGCTCCTCAGATTATTAGAGCTATGGACAATAATCAGATCGGAGGAGTTAAAGTTCAGGTAAGTGCTAAGAATCCAGATGACTTAATTGATAAAGAAATTATAAATTACTATAATAAATTTCATGACTTAGTTGATTTGGAGAGACAGGAAGAGATAGACAGACATAAATTAGAAATTAAATATTTATCAGCCAGAGAGAGGCAGGCTAAAGGACGTGCTTTATTAGATCTGCACGGAAAAGATAATGGCAATACCTTTGGTCATCGGCCTTTAGTCAAATTCACTTCAAAATATAAGGGAGAAAAGCTGGCAGAGACTCAAATTACACCGGGAGATCTGGTGATGATCAGTTTAGATAAACCATTACATCCAGATAATCCTACGGGAACTGTGGTAGAAAAAACTTCTTATTCAATCACTGTGGCTTTTGAGAGTCATCCACCTGAATTCATCTATAATAAAGGGCTCAGACTGGATCTCTTTGTTAACGATACTACTTTTCAGAGAATGTTTACTGCTCTTGAAAAAATTAAGCATCCTAAAAATGAACTTCAGGAGCACAAAAGAGACATACTTCTGCAGAGAAAAGCGCCTGGAACTGCAGTTAAAACCGCTTTAGAACTTGGTGGTCTCAACCAATCACAAAAAGAGGCTGTAGAAAAAGCGATGGCTGCCGAAGATATCTATTTAATTCAGGGGCCACCTGGAACTGGAAAAACTGTAACTGCAGTTGAGTTGATTGCAGAGGCGGTTGAACAGGGTGATAAAGTTCTGGCAGCTGCAGACTCTAATACAGCAGTTGATAATCTGCTGGAACTGCTGGCCGAAAAAGAATTAAATGTAATTAGAATTGGACATCCAATTAGAGTTAATAAAAAACTAAGGCAGCATACTCTTGATGAGGTAGTTATGGAGCATCCTGATTATCTCGAGGCTGAAAAATTAAGAGATGAAGTTTCCGATTTAATAAATAAACAGGAATCATATATCTACCCAGGTGGTAAATACCGCAGAGGTTTATCTGACCAGGAGATTAAAAATTACGCTGAAAAAGATTTAGAACATCATGTGAGAGGAATAAGTCCTGAAGTAATAGATGAGATGGCCAGCTGGCTGGAACTGCAGGAGAAAATAGATAATTATTTTAAAAAAATAGAGAGGCTTGAAAATAAAGCTGTAGATGAACTTTTGGATCAGGCTGATGTAATCTGTACAACCAATATCACTGCTGGTTCTGAATTACTAGCAGATAGAAATTTTGATTTAAGTGTAATTGATGAGGCCACTCAGGCAACACAGCCTGCGGCTTTAATTCCTTATCTGAAAGCTGAAAAGACAATTTTAATTGGTGATCACAAGCAGCTGCCGCCAACAGTAGTTAATCAGGAAGCAGCAAAAAATGGATTAAGTGTATCTCTCTTTGAAAAATTAATGGAAATTTATCAGGGTGAGCTTAGTTCACTGCTCAAAACTCAGTACAGAATGAACAGAGAAATCATGGGCTTTTCCAGCATTTATTTTTATAACAATAGTTTAAAAGCTGATAAATCTGCAGCAGCCCAGAAGTTGAGTGATCTGGGAGTAAAAATAAGTGATGAGCACTGTTTTACAGAAAAATCTCTTAAATCAGATTATCCTCTGGTCTTTCTAGATACAAAAGAGATGAAGGCAAAGGAGAGGTCATTTGAAGGTTCAAATTCTTACGACAATCCGGTTGAATCAGAAATAGTTCTTGATATCCTGGATCGTGCTCTTAAATTATCTCTCTCAGAATCTGATATTGCAGTAATTGCTGCCTATAAGGATCAGGTTGACTTGATTAATCAGCATAATAGTTACGAAAATGTAGAAATAGATACAGTAGATGCTTTTCAGGGAAGAGAAAAAGAAATGATTGTTTTTTCTGCTGTCCGCAGCAATTCTGAAAATAATATTGGATTTTTAAGAGACCTGCGCCGACTCAATGTTGCTTTAACCAGAGCCAAAAGAAAAATGATTTTCATTGGAGACAGCAGCACAATTTGTGAGCATGATGCTTATGCAAAACTGCTTAAATATATTAAACAAAGCGGACTCTATTATAAACTTTAGATCTGTTAATTTAAGAGAAGAAAAATCATATCCATAATTTATAATTATTTGGATAGCTTTACAGAGCTATAAATATTAAACTCATTCCAGTCATATCAGTAATTAAGCTGGATATTTTGATTGACAGCATTTAATATTTGAGATATAATTACATTATCTAAAAGAGTTCTAAAATCATTTTATAATGAGGTGGTTAATCAGTGGAGAGGCTGCGCCGCAAAAAGAATTTTAGTAAGACTGAAAAAGAAGAAATCGCTAGAGAGATGGTAAAAGGCTATGAAAAAATGGCTGCAGTAAATGAAGATCTTGTTCGAAATGTTTCTCTACTTAAGGATGGGGCTAATTAGTCTCATCTTTTTTCTTAATTATTTTTAAAAATCAAGCTGTAAAATTGATAATTATTCCCTGCATGATATAATAGAAACAGCTTAAAAACAGTGGAGGTGGGTCAGTTGTCCGAAAGCAGAAAACTTAATGTAGAACTGCCAGTCTATCTGGTGGAAGAAATTGAGCGTTATTGTAAAAATAATAATCAGCAGCGAAATAACTTTTTAAATCAGGCAGTCAAATTTTATCTAAAAGAATTGAAAAAAGAAGAAGTTCGTAATCATCTAAGAGATGGATATAAAAAAATGGCCGGTCTTAATCAGCAGTTAGCTGATGAAGGATTATCAAGTGAGTGTTACTCATATTTATGTTATGAACAGAGACTGGTGGAGTGTGAAAAAATTGAAAGTAAAAAGGGGTGATGTTTTTTACGCGAATTTAAATCCAGTCGTTGGCTCTGAACAGGGAGGAGTTAGACCTGTATTAGTTATTCAAAATGATATTGGTAATAAATACAGTCCCACTGTTATTGTTGCTGCTATTACTTCCCGGATTAATAAAGCTAAACTGCCGACTCATGTTGAAATACCAGCTGATTATACTAATTTGGATAAAGATTCTGTTATTTTACTGGAGCAGATTAGAACTTTAGACAAAAAAAGGCTGCAGCGTCATATTGCACATTTAGGTGAAGATGTGATAGAAGATGTTAATCAATCTATAGAAATAAGTCTGGGCTTAATTGAATTATAAATTTTTCTTAATTAAGCTAAATTTTTCTTCTTGACAGTGTGAAAAAAATATCATATACTTTTGATAGTAATTTTTTATTAATTAAAGTGAAAATTATCACTATAAACTATTTGTGGGAATATTTTACAAATTGCAAAAATGACAAAAATAAGATATTATTTAACTATGGAGGTTAAAAATGAAACTAAAAACTGTCAAGTCTCTTCTTAATACAGACACTATTTTTGAAGCTTCTGCTGAAAAGGATGATCTGGAAGTGAAAAATGCCTGTGGTGCAGATTTGATGAGTGATGTACTTGCTTTTTCAAATGAAAAAACACTTCTGCTTACAGGTTTAACAAATCCCCAGGTTGTTCGAACCGCTGAGATGGTTGGGATTCAGGTTATTATTTTTGTCAGGGGAAAGGAACCACAGATAGAAACAATTTCTCTGGCCAATCAGTTAAATATTTTTTTATATTCCACAGATAAGCCTTTATTTGAAGCCTGTGGTCTTTTGTATAAAAATGGGATTGGTCCGGAAGAGATGAACTTTATAGAAACCTCCAAATAATTGTCGGGAGTTGATTTTGTCTTTGCAAAAACAACAGATATTAAATAAAGAAATTGAAAGCTTTGATTTTCAGAGTGGGGGAGAGGCTTCAAGTGATTTAAAGAATATTCTGCGCAAACTCGGTGTTCCTTCAGCAATAGTTCGCAAGACAGCTATTATCACCTATGAACTTGAGATGAATGTTGTAATTCATTCTCTGGGGGGAGAAATTACAGCTTTGATTTCAGAAGATGAACTTGAAATAAGGGTTGATGACAGTGGCCCGGGAATAGAAGATCTTGATAAGGCTTTTACAGCAGGTTTTTCAACTGCCAGTGATGAAATTAGGGAAATGGGTTTTGGAGCTGGAATGGGCCTTGTTAATGTTAAGCGCTATGCAGATCAAATTGATGTAAAATCATCAAAAGATGATGGAACTCATGTGAAAGTAATAATTAATCTAGCAAATTAACTTTAACTAATCGCAGCAGGAGGTTAATAATGACCAAAAAGCATTCTGTGCTCTTAAAAGAAGAAAAATGTGAGGGATGCACCAATTGTGTAAAGGGATGTCCCACTAAAGCAATTAGAGTTCATCAGGGTAAAGCCTGGATTAAAGAGGATTTATGTATCGATTGTGCAGAGTGTATCAGAGCCTGTGAATATCACGCTAAATACACTAAAACAGATCAACTTGATCAAATCATGGAGTCCTCAGAATATCCTGTTTTATTGATTCCACCCAGTTTTTACAGTCAATTTTCAGCGGGAATTCCTGCACAGAAGATCAAAAAATCAATTATTAATTTAGGTTTTGAAGCAGTTTTTGATGTAGCAGATGCAGCCGCTGCATTATCTCGTAAAACACTTGATTTTTTAAATAATAATTCCGGTAATTATATATCAACATCCTGTCCGGTAATAGTTAGATTAATTAAACTTCAGTATCCTGATTTAATCGAAATGTTAATTCCTCTAAAATCCCCAGTCGAATTGATTGCCGAAAGAGTTGAAAGAAAACTTAAAGAAGAGAAAAATATCGATCCAGATATTTTCTTTTTAACTCCCTGTCCGGCAAAATTAACTACAGTTAAAAGAGCAATTGGTCAGAATAAAAGTTTTTTAACCGGAGCAATTGGGGTAGAAAATATTTATCAAAAGATCTATGAATCTCTTGCTGATATTGAGCTGGAAGAAAAAGAGGATCAGCTGATTAGTCTGGCTACAATCTGGGGTAGTGAGGGTGGAGAAGAAGGGATTTTGCGGTCCTGGCAGGAGCTAAACACTTTGAGTGTATCCGGGATTAAGGAAGCAAAAAAATTATTAAATGAAATCGAAAGAAACAATATTCCGGAAGTAATCAGGTATTTTGAAATCACTTCTTGTGTGGATGGATGTATTGGGGGAGTGCTGAATGTTATTAATCCATTTCAGGCTCAATTTAACTTAGAAGAAAGAATTAAAAAAATTAGAAAGATGACTCAAGAACATAATTTGGTATTAAAAAAAGAAGATGATGAATTTTATAATTTTGCTCTTTCCCAAAAGATTACTGCAGATAATATTTCTAAACTGGATAGTAATTTTAAAAAAGCAATGCAGAAACTTGAACAGCTGCAGAAAGAAATAGATACTTTGCCAGGTTTAGACTGTGCAGCTTGTGGAGCACCGGACTGCAAAACTTTTGCGGAAGATGTGATCAATGAAAGAGCCAGCAGAACTGACTGTATATTTATGCTGAGGAAACAGCTTAGTAGACTGGCAGATGATCTTTCAATTCTGGCAAATGAACTTCCGCCGGTTATGGCATCTAAAAAGGAGGAAGCAGATGACAGTTAAAGAACTTGTCGATCAGTTTGATTTAGAAGTAGTAGCTGGTCCAGATTTAAAAAAAGAAATTGACGGAGCCTATATTGGTGATCTTTTAAGCAATGTAATGGCACGAGCAGAAAAAGATAATCTCTGGCTGACTGTTCAGGGGCATCAGAATGTTGTAGCGGTGGCTCTCTTAGTTGAGCTTTCTGCTGTTATTCTGGTAGAAAACTTTGATTATGAAGAAAATGCTGTTCAGAGAGCCTGTCAAAAAGGCGTCAATCTTCTAAAAACTAAGAAAAAAAGTTATGACTTAGCCTGCAGCTTTTGTGAAAGTAATATTTAAATGCAGAAGCTAAAAGCTGACCTGCATCTCCATTCTGTTTTATCTCCCTGTGGTGATTTATTAATGACCCCACTGGAGATAGTAAAAAAAGCAGAAATGCAGGGGATTGAAGTTGTAGCTTTAACAGATCACAATAGTGCAGAAAATGTGGAAGTTTTTAAATACCATTGTGAAAAGCATAATTTGATATGCATTCCAGCAATGGAGGCTGAAACAAAAGAGGAGATACACATCCTCTGCTATTTCCCAGATTTGAAGGCTCTGCTGAGATGGCAGCAGCATATTTATAAAAAGCTGCCGGCTCAGGAAAATGATGAAGACTTTTTTGGACCACAGATAAAATGTGACTATAATGATCAATTTCAGAGTAAGGTTAAAAGACTGCTTGCTGCAGCAGCTGACTTAAGTTTAGAAGAATGTCTTGACAGGGTTCAAGAACTGGGAGGTATAGCAGTTCCCTCTCATCTGGACCGAAAACACAGTATTATTTCTCAGCTTGGCTTTATCCCTACCGGGCTTGATATTAAAACAGCTGAGATTTCAAAAAACACTGATCAAGAAAGTGTATTAAAAAAGTTTCCTTTTTTAAAGGAGTTGCAGTTTATGCAGAATTCTGACAGTCATTATCTCAGGGAAATTAAGGCCTATCAGCAGTTGATAGTAAAAGAATTTTCCTTTGCAGAATTTAAAAAGGCTCTGCAGAAAAAAGATGGAAGAAAAATCGAATTAATTTAATTTATCAAGGAGGTAATTATTGATGGCAGAGATGACAGAAGAAAAATTAGCTGAGTACTTAGAACCAGTACAAGAAATTCTATCCCGTTATGAAAAAAAAGAAAGATATTTGATTCCGGTTTTACAGGAAGCTCAGGATGAATATGGGTATTTACCGGAAGAGGTAATGAAAGAAATAGCTTTGGGCTTAAATTTATCTTTAAGTCAGGTATATGGAGTTGTGACATTTTACAGTCAGTTCCACCAGCAGCCGCGTGGCAATAATATTATTAGGGTCTGTATGGGGACAGCCTGTCATGTTCGAGGTGGAGAAGGTATCCTAAATGCAATTAAAGATGAACTGGGGATTGATGCAGGAGAGACAACTGATGATTTAGAATTTACTCTTGAATCTGTAGCCTGTATTGGTGCCTGTGGTCTGGCTCCAGTTATTATGATTAATGATGATACTCACGGCCGCTTAACTCCGGAAAAAATTCCTGGTATTATAGCAAAGTATCAGTAAAATGAGAGAATTGTCTCTTCACATTTTAGATATTATAGAAAATTCTCGGAGAGCAGAAGCAGATTTAATAAAAATAAAGATCGAAGAAAATCTAACTGACAATCTATTGAAGATTGTTATTGAAGACAATGGTAGTGGAATTGATCAGAAGAAATTAGAAGAAATTACTGATCCTTTTATTACTTCAAGAATAACAAGAGAAGTTGGACTTGGTCTTTCTTTATTTAAATCGGCTGCAGAAAGCTGTGAAGGAGATTTTGAAATTGATTCTGAAATTAATCAGGGAACCAGAGTAACTGCTGATTTTAAGTATGATCATATTGACCGAGCTCCCCTGGGGGATATAACTACAACCATTAGTAACTTTGTTGCTTCAAGTGGTGAACAGGTAGATCTTGTTTATCAGCATTATTATCAAGAAAAATGTTTTAAATTTGACACTAGAGAAATTAAATCTGAATTGGAAGACCTTTCAATTCAATCCCGGCAGGTCACTGCCTGGATTAGAGAATATATTGAAGAAAATTTAGCAGAAATTCGCGGAGGTGAAGCTTTTTAATGAAATCTTTAGCTGAGTTAAAAGAATTAAGAAATAAAGTGCAGAAAGAAATGAAAAAGCGTGATCAGGGAACAAGAGCTGAAATTATTGTTGGAATGGGAACCTGTGGTATTGCAGCAGGCGCCAGAGATATTTTAAAGGCTGTACTGGCTGAGGTTGAAAAACGTGATCTGGATGTTCGAGTAACCCAGACTGGCTGTATAGGTATGTGTGAAAAAGAGCCGCTGATCGATGTTAAGCTGCCAGGCAAAGAAAAAATTACTTACGGAAATTTAAGTGAAGCTGACGTACAAAAAATTATTACAGAGCATGTAGTTAACGGCAATATAGTTAGTGATTTAGTAATCGCCAGACACAAATAAGAATAATAAGGAGGCACTTGTAAATGAAGGATTCTATTTATCGTTCCCATGTATTAATCTGTACAGGAACAGGATGTGTATCATCTGGAGCTAATACTTTAAAAGAATCTCTGGAAGAAGAGTTAGCTGCAAATGATTTAAGTGGAGAAATAAAAATTGTAGAAACTGGCTGCCATGGATTTTGTGAAAAAGGACCAATAATGATCGTTTATCCAGAAGGTGTATTTTACTGTGAGGTGCAGTCAGATGATGTAGCAGAAATTGTAGAAGAACATCTTTTAAAAGGTAGAACAGTAGAAAGACTGCTCTTTAAAGAACCAATGACTGATGAGCAGATTCCATCCTATCAGGATATCGATTTTTATAAAAAACAGCAGCGGATTGCGCTGGCTAACTGTGGCCAAATAGATCCAGAAGATATTGATGAATATATTGCCCTGGGTGGATATGAAGCAGCAGGAAAAGTTTTAACTGAAATGGACCCCCAGGAAGTAGTTGATATTATAAAAGACGCTGGTCTTCGCGGTCGTGGTGGTGGAGGATTTCCAACCGGTTTAAAATGGCAGTTTGCCAAAAATTCTGAGGGAGATAAAAAGTACGTTATCTGTAATGCAGATGAGGGAGATCCGGGTGCTTTTATGGACCGCAGTATTTTGGAAGGAGACCCCCACAGAATTATCGAAGGAATGTTAGTTGCAGCTTATGCTATTGGAGCAGATGAGGGCTATGTTTATGTTAGAGCAGAATATCCACTGGCAATTAAACGCCTGGAAAAAGCAATAGAGGATGCTGAAGAATATGGTCTTTTAGGTGAAAATATTTTCAGCAGTGGCTTTAATTTTAAACTTCATATCAAAAAAGGTGCGGGAGCCTTTGTTTGTGGTGAGGAAACAGCTTTAATGAACTCAATTGAAGGCAAAAGAGGTATGCCCACACCAAGGCCTCCATATCCAGCTGTAAGAGGACTCTGGGGTAAACCTACTAACATCAATAATGTAGAAACCTATGCAAATATTCCATATATAATAAATGAAGGAGCAGATAGCTTCTCTGCTATTGGTACTGAAGGTAGTTCAGGAACCAAGGTTTTTGCTTTAACCGGAAAAATTAATAACACTGGTTTAGTTGAAGTTCCAATGGGGACAACTCTAAAAGAAGTTATTTTCGAGATCGGTGGTGGCCTTGGTAAAGGTAAAAAATTCAAAGCCGTACAGACTGGTGGTCCATCAGGTGGTTGTTTACCTGAAGATTATTTAGACCTGCCGATTGATTATGATTCATTACTTGATGCTGGAACAATGATGGGTTCTGGTGGAATGGTTGTAATGGATGAAGATTCCTGTATGGTTGATGTGGCACGATTCTTCTTAAACTTTACTCAGAGTGAATCCTGTGGTAAATGTACTCCCTGTCGGGAAGGTACAAAGCGAATGCTGGAAATTTTAAATAGAATTACTGACGGTGAAGGTAAAGATGGAGATATTGAATTATTATTAGATTTAGGTGAACACATTAAGAGTACTTCACTCTGTGGTCTTGGCCAGTCTGCACCTAATCCTGTTTTAAGTACAATTAGATATTTCCGGGATGAGTATGAAGCTCATATTCATGATCACAACTGTCCAGCTGGTGTCTGTTCTGACTTAGTAAGTGCCTATGTTATTGATGAAGAAGCCTGTATAGGCTGTGGAAAATGTGCTAAGGTATGTCCAGTAGATGCAATTAGTGGAGAAATTAAGAGTCCATTTACAATAGATCCAGATGTTTGTATTGCCTGTGGGGCCTGTGAGCCAGAATGCCCTGTAGATGCAATTTCACAGGCATAAACTCTGATAATAGGAGGGAAATTAATGAGCAAAGTTAAACTAACTATAGATAAGCAAACTGTTGAAGTAGAAGAAGATAGTACAATTTTAGATGCGGCAAAAGAAATCGGAGTAGAGATTCCTGTACTCTGTTATCATCCTGATTTAAGTCTGCATGGTGCCTGCCGTGTCTGTGTGGTTGAAGATGAAGAAAGTGGAAGACTTCTTGCTTCCTGTGCAACACCTGTAACTGAAGGTATGCAGATTAATACCAGAAGTATGAAGGCCAGAAAAGCCAGAAGAAAAAATGTTGAATTATTACTGGCCAATCATCCTAATGACTGTCTTGGCTGTGATCGCAATGGGCACTGTGAACTGCAGGATATTACTTATGAATTAGGTATTCAAAGAGAAGATGTTGAAAAATATGCTGGAGAAAAAAGTGAATATGATTTAGATACAGTTGGACCTGCTCTAAAAAGAGATCCTAATAAATGTATTCTCTGTGGCCGTTGTGTCCGGATCTGTGAAGAAGTTCAAGGGGTTTCTGCTCTACAGTTTACTCAGCGGGGCTTTGATTCAATAGTAACTACAGCTTTTGATCTGCCTCAGGCGGAAATTAATTGTGCTAACTGTGGTCAGTGTGCCACTGTTTGTCCGGTAGGTGCAATTACTGAGATGAGTGAAATTGATAAGGTCTGGAAAGCTTTAGAAGATGAAGATAAACATGTAATTGTCCAAACTGCACCCTCTGTTCAGGCGACTCTTGGTGAAGAATTTGGAATGGAAACTGGAACAGTAGTGACCGGTAAAATGGTTGCGGCCTTAAGAAGACTTGGTTTTGACCAGGTATTCTCAACTGATTTTGCTGCTGATCTAACTATCTTAGAAGAGGGAAGTGAATTTTTAAAGAAGTTAAATGGTGAGGGTGAGCTCCCTCATATTACTTCCTGCTGTCCTGGCTGGGTTAAATATGCAGAGCATAATTATTCAGATCTATTACCACATTTATCTTCAGCTAAGTCACCAATGCAGATGTTTTCTGCTTTAGGTAAAACATATTACCCAGAGCAGACAGGTATTGATCCCGAAAAAATTTATACAGTTGCAGTAATGCCCTGTACAGCCAAGAAATTTGAAAAAGATAGAGAAGAGATGCAGTCCAGTGGTTATAAAGATACCGATGCAGTATTAACAACCAGGGAATTTGCTCGGATGATCAAAGAAATGGGAATTAATTTCAATGTGCTTCCAGAAGAAGATTTTGATGAGCTGATGGGTAAGTCAACTGGTGCTGGGACTATTTTTGGTACGACTGGTGGAGTTACAGAAGCAGCGGTAAGAACCGTTAAAGAAAAATTAACTGGGGAGCCTCTGGAAAGATTAAATTTAGGCTTTAGAGGTATCAACCAGGCTGAGTTGAGAATCGGAGATCGGCTGGTTAAAGTTGGTATTGCTAATGGACTTGGTAATGCTGAAAAGCTATTAGATAGAGTTCGTGCAGGTGAATGTGATTTAGACTTCATTGAGATTATGGCCTGTCCTCACGGTTGTGTTGGCGGTGGTGGTCAGCCTCGTCCAGCAACAAATGAGAAGAAAGAGAAACGTGCTCAGGGACTGGCAAATATTGATGACAGCAGTAAGATCCGGAAATCACATGAGAATCCTCAGATTCTTAAACTCTACGAAGAGTTTTTAGGTGAACCTCTAGGTGGAGAATCACATCACTTACTGCATACAAAATATAAGGCAAGACCAAAAAATTAATAGCTGTTCTTAGATATTCTTAAGTTAAATAAGTTAGTATTAATTAAAGTCGTTCTGGTGAAATTTCATCAGAGCGGCTTTTTTGCTTATTGATAGAAATTACTGCATATTATTGATTATCTTGACAACAAAACTCCAGTTGAGTATAATTAAGAGTAGAGTTAATATTCACAAAATTTTACCCCGTTTACTATTATTTTTATTATTTATTAATTCGGGGAATATTTAGTGGGGGAGGGAAATTAACAGTAAATTGTTTTAATTTATCTGACTAAAATAACAGGGAGGTTGATTTAATTGAAAAAATTATTTTCTCAATTACAGCGTATTGGTAAATCTCTGATGCTTCCAATCGCGGTCTTACCTGCAGCAGCTTTATTACTCAGGCTGGGTGCTGGTGATGTTTTTGATATTCCATTTGTTATGGCTGCCGGTTCTGCAATCTTTGATAATCTGGCCTTATTATTTGGTATTGGTGTTGCAGTCGGTATTGCTCATGACAGTTCTGGTTCAGCCGGTCTGGCTGGTGCAGTTGGTTATCTTGTAATTACCAATGGTACTCAGGCAATTAATCCTGACATTAATATGGGAGTTTTAGCCGGTATTATAGGTGGTTTAACTGCTGGTGCACTTTATAACCGCTATCATGATATTCAATTACCTGACTTCTTAGGATTTTTTGGCGGCAGACGTTTTGTTCCAATTGTAACCGGGGCAGCAGCTGTTGTTCTGGCAGGAATATTTGGTTTTATCTGGCCTCCAATTCAGGATGCTATTCAGCTTGCAGGTCAGTGGATAATTGATGCTGGAGCAGTTGGAGTTTTTGTTTATGGATTTTTAAATCGACTATTAATTCCACTTGGGCTGCACCATGTTATCAACAGCTTTATCTGGTTTGTATTTGGAGAATTTACTACTGCAGCTGGAGAGGTAGTCACTGGAGATTTATCTAGATTTTTTGCTGGAGATCCCTCAGCAGGATTCTTTATGTCAGGATTTTATCCGGTGATGATGTTTGGTCTGCCTGCTGCAGCATTAGCAATGTATCATGCTGCTAAACCTGAAAATAAAGCAGCAGTATCAGGTATTTTTTTAAGTGTAGGTCTAACTTCATTTTTAACAGGAATTACTGAGCCTATTGAATTTTCCTTTATGTTTTTAGCGCCAGTATTATACTTAATTCATGCTATTTTAACTGGATTATCACTGGTTATTACCTATGTACTTGGTATTCAGCATGGTTTTGGATTTTCAGCGGGAGCAATTGATTATTTCTTGAACTATGGACTTGCCACAAAGCCAATATTGATAATTCCAATTGGTCTGGTGTTTTTTGCAGTTTACTATTTTTTATTCCGCTTTGCAATTCAGAAATTTAATATTCCAACCCCAGGCCGCCTGGATTCAGAAGCTGCCAGTACTGATATAAGTGTAATGCCCGAAACACAGCAGAAAAAGCAGCATTCATTCGAAACCAGGGGTAAAGGCGAAAATAAACCGAGAGCTTATATAAAAGCACTTGGTGGTAAAGATAATATTAAAACTATAGATGCCTGTATCACAAGGCTTCGTCTTGAACTTCGAGATACTTCTAAAATTGATGAGCAGACTCTGCAGAAGCTTGGTGCAACTGGGGTATTGAAAGCTAATAAAAATAATGCTCAGGTTGTAGTGGGTACAAAAGCAGAGATGATTGCTGATGATATCAAACAGGAACTAAAATTAATGCAGGAATAAATAGATAAATTAAGCAAAGCAGCCGGGGATTTATCTCCGGCTGTTATTTTCATAAAAACTAAAATATTAGAAAGGGAGAAAAAGATGGCTAAAAGGCTTTTGAGTTCAAATAGTTCTGAACTATTAAGTTACAGCAAAGAAGAGCTGCTGCAGTCAATAAAACTATCAGAGGGAAGAACTATTATCTCCGAAGTAATTGGAGAAGAATCTTTATTTAGAGATGTTAGTAATGCAGAAGTAGCAGCAGCCTTTGGCGCAGATATTTTACTGTTAAATTTATTTGATTTAAATCAGCCGAAATTCAAAAATATTAAAGCCGGTAGTGCTGGTGAAATAGTAGAGTCAATAAAAAAATTAACCGGACGACCTCTGGGGATAAATCTGGAACCTGTCAGCAGAGATAATGCTCAGTCAGATAATTTTATAGAGTTAAGCTCTGGACGTAAAGCCACCTTAAATAACATTGAAAAGGCTGTTAAGGCAGGTTTTAATATGATTACTTTTACCGGCAACCCTTCGGTCGGAGTCAGCAATCAGGCAATAATTGAGGCTGTTAAAATGGCTGATCAGAATTTCGGAGATCAGATCATAATAACTGCAGGTAAGATGCATATGGCAGGTATAGATGAAGAATATCTGGCAGCTAAATATATTGATTCTTTAATTTCAGCCGGAACAGATGTCATTCTGCTTCCTGCAGCCGGAACTGTGCCTGGAATCGATGTAAATTCCTTAAAAGAGATAATAAAGTTAATTCATAATCGGGGTAAACTTGCCCTAACAGCAATTGGAACTTCTCAGGAAAGCTCTGAGCCAGAAACAATTAGAGAAATCGCTCTGATGAGTAAGATGGCTGGTGCAGATATCCAGCATATTGGTGATGCAGCTTATGGTGGCATAGCAATACCGGAGAATATTTTGAGCTTATCGAAAACAATTAGAGGAAAGCGCCACAGCTACCGCAGAATGGCTCTTTCAATCAATCGTTAATAATTATTAAATTATTTTACTCAATAATTT